>JAJNQF010000059.1 GCA_021154945.1 Sphingomonas sp. | reverse complement strand
AAGGGAGGGGCTGGGGGTGGGGTGGCCGGTTTTATCCACGACGCCGTAAACATGCGGAAACCGGCCCACCCCCAACCCCTCCCTTCCAGGGAGGGGGGAAGAAGTATCTTCAACCCTTCCCATCCGAGCAGGGAAAGAAGTTAGAGTCGCTCACCCCAACCATAAGAAGCGCGAAACTAAAGAGATGTGGCATTGCGTCCCCGCCGCACCGCCGCCACAAGACGCTCCAGAATTAGGGGATTTTCATGACGGTCAGCCCGGTCGATTTCGCGAGCCTCCTGTGTTCGCGCCTGTGTCACGACCTGCTGTCGCCGGTGGGGGCGCTCAACAACGGGCTGGAACTGCTCGCCGACGAAACCGATCCGGCGATGCGCGAGCGGGTCATGCAACTGCTCGCCGACAGTGCGCGCGCGTCCGCCAGCAAGCTGAAGTTCTTCCGACTGGCTTTCGGGGCGGCCGGCGGGTTCGGCGAACTGGTCGACACGCACGAGGCACGCAACGCGATCGAGGGGCTGGTCGCGGAGAACAAGCGGATCACTTTCGTCTGGGCGGTCGAGGCCTCGGCGATGCCCAAGTCCGCGGTGAAAGTGTTGCTCAACCTCGTGCTGGTCGCGACCGAATCGCTGGTCCGCGGCGGGACCATGGAGGTCGGCGGCGAGGAGAATGACGGGCAGCTGGAGATCGTCGTGAAGATCGAGGGCGCGCGGATCGTGCTCGACCCCGAGATTCGCCGCACGTTGGTCGAAGGCGAGGGCGCGCATACCGTCACGCCGCGCGCCGCCGCTGCGTACCTGGTCAACACGGTCGTGGCGGAGGCGGGCGGCACGGTGATCGTGTCCGAGCCGGCCGAGGGGATCATGATCTTCGGCGCGGTGTTCAACGCGCGGTAAGGCGCAAGTTCCATCCTCCCCCGCCAAGGGGAGGTGGCTGGCTCTTGCCAGACGGAGGGGGAGGCAAGCGACCACTTCTGTTCCGTATCCTCCCCCTCCGTCACCTGCGGTGCCACCCCCCCCTGGCGGGGGAGGATTGAAAAGACGGGCTAACGCGCCCTTAACCTCCGTCATGCATGACAGGCCTCGAACGCGGGGCCCGCATGGACGATCTGTTACAGGAATTCATTGCCGAGACGCGCGAAACGCTGGAGGCTATCTCCGGCGAGATCGTCGCGTGGGAAGCCGCACCCGCGGACAGCGGGCGCCTCGATGCGATCTTTCGCTTCGTCCATACGGTCAAGGGAAGCTGCGGTTTTCTCGATTTGCCGCGCCTCGCCCGACTGAGCCACGCGGCAGAGGACGTCCTCGCGGCGGTCCGCGACGGAAAGAGAACTCCCGATACCGCGCTCGTCAACGCGGTGCTCGGCATCGTCGACCGGATCGGCGAGATCGTCGAGGCGATCGACAGCGGCTCGCCGCTCGACGATTCGGGTGAGGACTTGCTGATCGCCGCGCTCGCGCCCGACGCGCAGCCCCGGGCTCAGGCGCCAACCACCCCGCACAGTCGCGCCGCCAGCCGCAGCGTACGCCTCAACGTCGACCTGCTCGATCACATGATGAGCGGCATGTCCGAGATGGTGCTCGCGCGCAACGAACTGGCCCGGCGGCTGCGCGACTGTGACGTCGATCCGAAGGTCGAGGCGGCGCTCGAACGCCTGTCGCTGACCGTCGCCGACATGCGCGATACCGTCACGCGGACGCGCATGCAGAAGGTCGACGCGCTGTTCTCGGCGCTGCCGCGGATGGTGCGCGATACCAGTGCCGAGCTCGGCAAGAGCGTCGATCTCGCGATCGAGGGCGCGGATGTCGAGCTCGACCGCGAGATGATCGAGCTGATGCGCGATCCGCTCGTCCACATCATCCGCAATTCGATCGATCACGGCATCGAAGGACCAGCGGAGCGCCGCGCGCTCGGCAAGCCCAAGAACGGCCGGCTGGTCGTCTCCGCCCGCCAGTCCGGCAATCAGATCCTGATCGAGGTCGCCGACGACGGCAAAGGCATCGACGTCGCGCGGATCGTTGCCAAGGCCGCGGAAAAGGGGCTCCACAGCGTCCCCGAACTCGCGGCGATGAGCGACGCGGCCAAGCTCGACCTGATCTTCGCTCCCGGCTTGTCGAGCCGCGATGCGGTGACCGCGATCTCGGGGCGAGGCGTCGGCATGGACGTGGTGCGCGCCAATATCGAGCAGATCGGCGGCCGGATCGTGCTGACCAACGATCCGGGGCGCGGGCTGCGGATCGTCATTCACGTGCCGCTGACGCTGTCGATCCTGTCGACGATCATCGTCGGCGTCGGCACGCAGCGGTTTGCGCTTCCACGCCAAGCGATCGAGGAGATCGTGATGGTGCGCGGCGATGCCGTGCGGATCGACACGATCGGCGACGCGGCCGCCGTCACGGTGCGCGGCCGGCGGATGCCGCTGGTATCGCTCGGCCAGCTGTTCAAGCTGAACGACGACGCGCCGCCGACGCTGGTGATCGTGTCGACGCGCGAGGGGGATTACGCGCTCGGCGTCGATACCGTGCTCGATACCGAGGAACTGGTGGTGAAGCCCGCCTCGCCCGCGGTGATGGCGACCGGCGTCTATGCGGGCAAGACCTTGCCCGACAACGGCCTGCCGATGCTGCTGCTCGACGCGTCCGGAATCGCCGCGGTCGCAGGGTTGCGCTTTACGCCGGTGGTCGCCGCGTCGGCCGAGGTAGAGGACGTCGTGCCGGGCGTCCCCGCTCTACTGTTCGACGATCTCGACGGTTGCCGCCGTGCGATCGCGCTGGCGGTGATCGACCGCGTTGAACCGGTACCGGTCGACGCGATCCGCTGGTCGGGCGGGGCGATACGGCTGTCGATCGGCGATGCGATCATCCCGCTCCACGCGGTCGCGGCGTTCGGCACGCGTACCGAGGTTGCGGTGCTGCGCCTGACCGACGGCGAAAGCGAGATGGCCTATGCGATTGCCGAGGCGATCGAGATCGTCGCGCTGCCCGCGGAGATGGCACCTGCGCGCGGCACCGGGCCGATCGCCGGCGTGATCTCGATCGCTGGCGAGCAGATCGAACTGGTCGATCCGCATGCGCTGTTCGCGGGTCAGCCGGTTACGCTCGCGTCGCTGCCGGTGTGCCTGTTGCAGGTCGACGGGTCGGGCTGGATGGAGACGTTCCTGAAACCTGCGCTCGAAGCCTCGGGCTATCGCTGCGTCACCGCGCTAACGGCGGGCGAGACGGCGGCGGTGGCGCTCGCGATGGAGGATACGCCGCTCCGCGAGACTCTGGCGCCGGTGGTGACGCTGCGCCGGACGCGCACCGCCGAGGGTGAGGATGACGCGAGCATCTATCGCTACGACCGGCCGGCGTTGATCGCTGCGCTGGCGGCGCGGAGGGCGATGTGAGCGAGCTGTTCCTGGTGGCGCACATCGCCGGGCGCGGCGTCGCGATCGCCGCTGCGCAGGTCGACTCGGTGGTCGATATCGGCGAGGTGATCGCGGTGCCGCGCGCGGACGCGTTCGTGCGCGGTCTCGCGGCGCTGCGCAGTCGCGTGGTCACGGTGATCGACACCGGCACCGCGCTCGGCCTGGAGTCGACGCCCGACACCGTCCGTCGCGCGGTCATCACCGTGGTCGAGGGACATCATTACGCGATCCTGGTCGACTCGGTCGAGGACGTCGCGCCGTTCGCGCGGTTGCCGCTGTCGTCGGGACTGGCGCTGCATCGTGGCTGGGCGACGGCCGGGACCGGCATCGTCGAGCGCGATGGCGAACCGCTGCTGATCCTCGATCTCGCTGCGGTTATCCCCGCGATCGTGCCCGCCGCTTGAAATTTTCCGTTGCTTAACCCGGCGCTTACGCTTTCCCGCGTAGACCGGCCTCACGATTTCCCCGGAAGGCTTTCCATGAAGACCTGTCTCGTCGTCGATGATTCAAAGGTGATCCGCAAGGTCGCGCGCCACATCCTGGAGACGCTCGATTTCACCGTCACCGAAGCCTGTGACGGTCGTGAAGCGCTGGCATCGTGCATGGCGTCGATCCCGGACGTGATCCTGCTCGACTGGAACATGCCGGTCATGAGCGGCATGGATTTCCTACGCGCGCTGCGTGAAGCCGACGTCCCGCGCCGCCCCAAGGTGGTGTTCTGCACGACCGAAAACGGCATGGCCTATATCCGCGCGGCGATCGAGGCCGGGGCTGACGAATACGTCATGAAGCCGTTCGACCGCGAAACGCTGGAATCGAAGCTCCAGATCGTCGGCATGGCCTGATCCGGGCAAGACGGTGGCGAACCGACCCCTCTCTGCCCCGCGCCCGGCGGACCGCGACAGCGCGGACACGGCACGCGTGCTGCTCGTCGATGATTCGGTCGTCGCGCGCGCGGTGATCGCGCGGACGATCGATGCGAGCGATCGATTCTCCGTGGTCGGTGCGGTCGGCAGCGCGGCCGCTGCGCTGGAGTTTCTCGGTCGCACGACGGTCGAGTTCATCCTGCTCGATATCGAGATGCCGGGGATCGACGGGCTGACGGCATTGCCCGCGCTGGTCGCGGCCGGGAAGGGGGCCAAGGTTCTGATCGTCTCGTCGAGCGCGGACGAGGGTGGCCCGAAGGCCATGCAGGCGCTCGCGCTCGGTGCGGCGGAGACGTTGATCAAGCCCTCCGCCGGGGAGCTTTCCGGGCGGTTCGGCGGCGCGCTGGTCTCCAAGCTCGAAAGGCTGTGCGAGGATTCGATGCATTCGCCACCGATCGCACTCGTCCGGTCGACCCCGACCACCACAAGGTCTTTCGCAGCCCCCCCAGCTACACCGCGCCGCGTCTCGCCAAGCGAAGATTACGACATCGTCGCGATCGGCGCCTCGACCGGTGGTATCCACGCGATCAGCCAGATGTTCCGTGCGATTCCCGCCGGGTTCCGCCTGCCGATCGTCATCACCCAGCATCTGCCGGCGTCGTTCATGCCCTATTTCGCGGCGCAGATCGCGTTGCTCGCCGGCCGCCCCTGCGAAGTCGCGACCGACCGGCTGCGGATTCGTCCGGGCCGGATCATCGTCGCGCCGGGCGATGCGCATCTCAAATGCGTCAAGCTGCGGGACGGCGGCGCCGCCTTCCGTCTGACGCACGAGCCCGCGGGTAGCGGCTGCATGCCGTCGGTCGACCCGATGCTCGCCTCGATCGCGGACGTGTACGGCGCGCGCGCGCTGGCGATCGTGCTCAGCGGGATGGGGCGCGATGGCGCGGAGGGCGCGCAACGGGTGCACGACGCCGGCGGTTGCGTCGTCGCGCAGGACCGTGACAGCTCGGTGGTCTGGGGCATGCCCGGCGCGGTCGCGTCATCGGGAGTCGCCGACGCGGTTCTCCCGCCGGCCGCGATCGGCACGCTGATCGCATCGCGACGTCGACCATGACCCCTAGGTCTGCGGCGTCCCCCCCCGCGTCCTCCCCCGCGTCTCCACCAGCATCGCAGACCGCGATCAACGTGTTGACCGCGCTGCTCGAGGCGCGCACCGGGCAACAGATCGCCGCCTATCGCTCTTGGCGGCTCGATACCGCGCTCAAGCCTTTGCTCCGCGACCGCAATCTCGACACGCTCGATCAGCTCGTGACGCAGTTGCTAGAGGGCAATGATCGGCTGATCGGCGACCGGATCGTCGACGCTCTGGTCAACCAGGAAACCTCGTTCTTCCGCGACGCGCAGGTCTTCGAGATGCTTGCCGAGGCGGTCGCGGCGGCTGAGTCCGGTGGGCGTCGCGCTCGTATCTGGTGCGCCGGCTGCTCGACCGGGCAGGAGCCGTTGTCGCTCGCCATGCTGTTCGCCGATCGCCACGAAACGACCGGTGCGCCGGTGCCGGAGATCGTCGCCACCGACGTGTCGGACGCGGCGATCGCCCGCGCCCGCGCCGGCCGGTTCTCGCAATTCGAGATCCAGCGCGGCCTGCCGGTGCGGCGGATGGTGCGCTGGTTCGACACCACCGGCAGCGACTGGATCGCCAAGCCCGACCTGCTCAAGCGCGTCGTCTTCCGCCGCATGAACCTGATGGCGGACCCGGCGCCGGCCGGCCGGTTCGACGTCGTGCTCTGTCGCAACGTGCTGCTCTACTTGTCCGCGACCACCAAGGAGCAGGTGTTCCCCAAGATCGCCGCGGCGCTGAACCCCGGCGGCGTATTCGTCATGGGCGCGGGCGAGACCGTCATCGGCCAGACCCGCCTGTTCGAGCCCAGCAAGCGCTTCCGCGGCTTCTACGAAACGCCGCGCTGACGGACCGGCCAAGCCGATTAGCCGATCCCCAGGTCCGCCGGGCCGAACGCGTCCGGCAGCAATTCCGAGATCGCATAGGTTCGGATCGCCTCGCCCTCCGCCGCACCACAATGGACGGGCAGGTCGCGGCCACCCATTTGCGCGGCTTCGTTGATGACCTGGCGGCAGCGTCCGCACGGGCTCACCGGCGAGCTACCGGTCGCGCGCCCCTCGGCGTCCATCGCCCCGCCAATCACGCCGATCGCGACGATATCGCGCAGCCGCCCCGCGGCGCTCGCGGTGGCGATCGCGACCGTCTCCGCGCATAGCGACAGGCCGTAGCTCGCGTTCTCGACGTTCGCGCCGGTGATGACGCTGCCGTCGTCGAGCAGCACCGCCGCCCCGACCGCGAACCGCGAATAGGGCGCATGGGCATTGCGCGCGGCCTCGCGGGCTGCGGCTACGAGTGCGATTGCGTGTTCAGTCATGATGTCACCACGTCCCAGTTCACCGGTCCCTCGATCCCGTCGATGCGCCGAAAATCGCTCGCCCGCCACATCCGCCACGGCCGCGCGGTATAGTCCGGCTTGATCACGTTCGACACCGCCCATAACGGTCGCGGCACCGCACTAGACAGCGCGTATTTCGCATCGACGTCCTTGCTGATCCGCAGCATCACCGGTTGCGCGGTATGCGTCTCGACCATCGTCACGAACTGCGCGACGTCGGCGATCAACGTCGCGCGATCCGGTCGCGCGGTGCAGTCGTCGTGGAAGGCGATGTCCAGCGCGGTCGGCAGCGCATCGGACGTGCGCGGCACGAACGTGTTGAACGCATTCGCCTGCTCGTCCGCACGCTGGCACAGCGAATAGACATGGACCGCGCCGCGTCGCAGGCCGGCCTCGGGCAACGCGGCCCAATTGGCCTCGAACCCAGGATCGCGCCGGTCGGTGCCGGACGTGGCGACGATATAGGCGAAGTCGGCGCCGCTCGCGCGGACCGTGCCCCATTCGACCGGGCCGGGGTTCTCGGCGAGATCGATGCCCTGGAGCGGGTATTGCTTGACGTCGGGGTGCCAGCCGGTCGCGGCGGTCCAGCCGCAGATGCCGACGAAGCCGGTTGCGGCGAGCGCGGCCGCGAATTTCAGAAGTGCGTGAGCCATGTGTCTTCTAGTTGCGGATGTGGAGGACGCAGATCAGCGTGAACAGCCGTCGCGCGGTGTCGAAATCGACCTCGATCTTGCCGTCGAGACGCTCCTTGAGCAGCCCGGCGGCCTCGTTGTGGACGCCGCGGCGGGCCATGTCGACCGTCTCGATCTGCGCGGGCGAGGATTGCCGGATCGCCTGGTAATAGCTGTCGCAGATCGCGAAATAATCGCGGATCGGCCGGCGGAAACGCCCGAGCGCTAACACCAGCGTCTCGAGATGCGTGTCGTCCTCGCGGTGGATATGAATGCCGAGGCGCCCTTCCTCCGACTGGAGCTTGATCTTGTAGGGGCCGGCATAGCCGTCCGGGTAGGCGCGCTGCGGGGCGAAATGATTGCCCTCGATCAGGTCGAAG
>JAJNQF010000044.1 GCA_021154945.1 Sphingomonas sp. | reverse complement strand
ACCAAGACGAGCGTCACCGGATCGTCCTGTCGGGTATCGTCGACCTCCCCGTCGGATTCCAGTTCTCGACGCTGACGACCCTGGGCAGCGGCACCGCGTTCCAGTTGCTGGACCAGTCCGCCGGCACCAGCGTCAACCAGCAGACCATCCGATCGCTGTACCGCCCGAAGAACTGCCTCGGCAGCGTATTTGCGTTCTGCGAGGTCAATCTGACGCTCCAGAACAACATCAAGGTCTTCAACACGCACAACATCAACGTGGCGGTCGATCTGCTCAACGCCTTCAACAACAAGAACTACACCGGCTATTCGGGCAATCTCGGTGTCGGCGAAACCTATAGCTTCGGCGGGCCGACGAACCTGCCGACCGGGCTGCTCACCCTGCCCCGCCGCTTCCAGTTCAGGGTCGGATATCGTTTCTGATGCGTTAATCGGCGGGCGGCCATGTTGGTCGCCTGCCGCCATCGGCGGTCCCCGATCAGGAGTATCCATGCTCGATAGACGGCAGTTTCTGGGCACCGGCGCACTATCACTCGGTGGACTGACCGCAGGATGCACATCGGTCGGACGGCCGCTGGTCAAGGCGATCGAAAACGTCACGGGGACCGCGCCGCCCGAACCGCCGCCCTCTGCCAACCCGCTGATCGACAATCTGCAGGAGCGCGCGTTCCTGTATTTCTGGGACACGACCGATCCGGTGACGGGGCTCGCGCTCGATCGCTGGCCGACGCCCTCCTTCTCGTCGATCGCCGCGGTCGGGTTCGCGCTCACCGCGTATCCGATTGGCGTCGTTAACGGCTGGATCACGCGCGAACAGGCGCGCAAGCGGACGCTGGCAACGATGGAGTTCTTCGCGATCGCACCGATGGGCCCCGAGCCGACCGGCAACAGCGGCTACAAGGGCTTTTTCTACCACTTTCTCGGCATCACCAAGGGCCAGCGGTTCGCGCGCGCCGAGCTGTCGACGATCGATACCGCGTTGCTGCTCGGCGGCATATTGTTCGCGCAGAGCTGGTTCGATGGCGATCATCCCGAGGAACAGCGGATTCGCGCGCTGGCGGACCAGATCTATGGTGCGGTCGACTGGACGTGGATCACGCCACGTGCGCCGTTCCTGTCGATGGGCTGGCATCCCGAGAGCGGGTTCATCGCCAGCGACTGGAACATCTACAACGAGGGGATGCTGATGTATCTGCTCGCGCTGGGATCGCCGACGCATCCGCTGCCGCCGTCGACCTGGGGCGCGCTGACCGCGAAGTTCGAGCCGTCGTGGAGCGGCGACCATCTCCATTACCCGCCGATGTTCGTGCATCAATACAGCCATGTCTGGGTCGATTTCCGCGGCATCCGCGACGCGTACATCGCGACCAAGGACATCGATTATTTCGAAAACAGCCGGCGCGCGACGATCGCGCAGCGCGACTATGCGATCTCCAACGGTGGTGCGAATGGCCGCCAGTTCGCCGGCTATGGCCCCGACATCTGGGGACTGACCGCGTGCGACGGGCCCGGCGATTTCAAGGCGACGATCGCCGGTCGCCCGCGCGAATTCTTCAGTTACTCCGAACGCGGCCCCGGCGCGCGCGACGACGGGACGCTGGCCCCGACCGCCGCAGTCGGATCGATCGTGTTCGCGCCCGATCTCGTCATCCCGGCGATCACCGCGATGCACGACCGCTACGGCAAGGGCATTTACGGCAAATACGGCTTCTTCGACGCGTTCAACCCGACGCTGACCGAGATGGGTGAGCCGCTGAAGCATGGCCGGATCGTGCCCGGCGTGGGCTGGGTCGACGTAGATTATCTCGGTATCGACCAGGGACCGATCGTTGCGATGATCGAGAATTGGCGGACCGGCATGGTCTGGAACACGATGCGGCGTAACCCGCATATCCGCCGCGGGCTGGACCGTGCCGGATTCACCGGCGGTTGGCTCGCCCGCGTTCCCTGAGGGCTTTCCCCGCAACGCCGGAACGCCTAGAGCATCGACATACCCGATCCTCGAAAGGTTCCAGCATGCGTGAAGCCGCCATTGTCTCGACTGCCCGTACCGCTATCGGCAAAGCGTATCGCGGCGCTTTCAATGCCACCGAAGCGCCGGTGCTGGCGGGGCACGTGATGAACGCGGTGGTCGAGCGTGCAGGGATCGATCCGGCGCGGATCGACGAGGTGTTCTGGGGCGTCGGCAATCAATGGGGTACGCAGGGCGGCAACGCCGGGCGGATGGCGATCTTCGCGGGTGGGCTGCCGGAGTCGGTGCCGGCGTTCACGCTCGACCGGAAATGCGGATCGGGGCTGACCGCGGTGGCGCTCGCGGCGCGGACGATCATCTGCGACGAGGCGGATGTCGCGCTGGCGGGCGGGATGGAGTCTATCAGCTTCACCGTGACCAAGGACGCGCCGCGGTTCGTCAATGCGAGCGTGATCGCGAAGGAACCAGCGGCCTATATCCCGATGATCGAGACCGCGGAGATTGTCGCGGAGAAATACGGGATCAGCCGCGAGGCGCAGGACGAATATGCCGCTATGAGCCAGCAGCGTGCTGCCGCTGGGCTCGCAAGCGGAGCGTTTGCCGAGGAGATCGTGCCGATCACGGTCGAGAAGGCGCTGTTCGACAAGCAGGGCGCGCATGCCGGGATCGAGAGCGTCACCTTGTCGCAGGATGAGGGCATTCGCGCGGGCACCACGCTGGAGGGTCTGGGCGGGTTGAAGACGGTATGGCCGGGCGGTGAGTTCTCCGGACCGGGATCGAGCGTGACCGCCGGCAATGCCAGCCAGTTGTCGGACGGTGCTTCGGCTCAGTTGCTGATGGACCGCCGGACCGCGGAGGCCGAGGGGAAGGACATCCTCGGCATCTATCGCGGGTTCCAGGCGGCGGGGTGCAGCCCGGCGGAGATGGGGATCGGGCCGGTGTTCGCGATCCCGAAGCTGCTTGAGCGCGCTGGGTTGTCGGTGGGCGATATCGGGCTTTGGGAGCTGAACGAGGCGTTCGCGTCACAGTGCCTGTATTGCCGTGATTTTCTGGGGATCGATCCGGAGAAGTATAACGTCAATGGCGGCGCGATCGCGGTCGGCCACCCGTTCGGGATGACGGGGTCGCGGCTGGTCGGGCATGCGCTGATCGAGGGGCGCAAGCGCGGCGTTCGGTATGTCGTGGTGTCGATGTGCACCGCTGGCGGGATGGGTGCGGCGGGGCTGTTCGAGATCGTTTGATCTTCCTTGCCCCTCCCTGGAAGGGAGGGGTTGGGGTGGGTCGGCTTCCGTATCGTCGAGCCGTCGCGACCAAGGCCGGCGGACCCACCCCCGGCCCCTCCCTTTCAGGGAGGGGGGAAGGAGCGTTTGGGGCTTAGTCCGCGAAGAGCAGGACGGGGGTTTCCAGGTACTTTTTCAGGCCCTGGACGAAGCTGGCCGCGTCCCAGCCGTCGACGACGCGGTGGTCGCAGCTGATCGACAGGTTCATCAGTTTCGCGCGAACGACTTCGTCGCCCTTGAAGACGGGGCGTTCGACGATCTTGTTGGGGCCGATGATCGCGACTTCGGGGCGGTTTATGACCGGGGTGGTCGCGATGCCGCCGAGGGGGCCTAGCGAGGTTACCGTGATCGTGCCGCCGCCCATTTCGCTGGGGGCTAGCTTGCCGGCGCGGGCGGCTTCGGCGAGGCGCGTGATCTCGGTTGCGAGCTGCCAGACGTTGCGGTCCTGGGCGTCGCGGATCACGGGGACGGTGAGCCCCGCGTCGGTCTGCGCGGCCATGCCGAGGTGGATGGCGCCGTGCCGCGTGACCACGCCCGCCTCGTCGTCGTAGCGCGCGTTGAGCATCGGGAAGTCGGGGATCGTCTTGCAGATCGCGACGATCATCAGCGGGAGCATGGTGAGCTTGGGGCGGCCGCCGCGGTTGGCGTTGAGGTCGGCGCGCATCGCCTCGAGGGCGGTGACATCGATCTCGTCGACATAGGTGAAGTGCGGGATCGCGCGCTTCGACGCGGCCATGTTTTCGGCGATGCGGCGGCGCATGCCGATGACCTTGATAGGCTGGTCTTCGCGGGCGCGCGACGCGTGGGGGGGGTGGTAGCCTTCGCCCGAGCCATAGCGGAGGTAGGCGTCGAGGTCTGCGTGTCGGACTCGGTCGGAGTCGGTCTTTACCGAGGCGAGGTCGATGCCGAGGTCGCGGGCGCGGGCGCGGACTGCGGGGGATGCGAGGGCGTGCGGCTTCTGCTCGGTCTCAGCCGCAGGAACGGCTTGCGCCTTCTGCTCCCTCTCCCCTGCGGGGAGAGGGCTGGGGTGAGGGGCTGGGGCAGTTGCCGGCGTTTCCGCCTGGGGCTGCCCCTCACCCCGACCCTTTCCCCGGAGGGGAGAGGGAGTTGCTGCCACCACCTCTTCGACACCCGGGTTTTCGGCTTCATATTGCTCGGCGGTTTCGGCCTGGGCCGACGTGAGCGGCGCTGCGACGACTTCGTCCGTAGCATCCACCGCGTCCGTCTCGATGACCACGAGCGCGGCGCCGATCGACACCTGGTCGCCGACCTCGCCCGCGAGTTCGACCACAACGCCGGTCACCGGCGATTCCATCTCGACGGTGGCCTTGTCGGTCATCATGTCGGCGATCGGCGAATCCTCTTCGACGCGGTCGCCGATGGCGACGTGCCACGCGACGATCTCGGCTTCGGAGATGCCTTCGCCGATGTCCGGCAGCTTGAAGGTGAAGCGGGCCATTATGCGTCCTTCATGATCTTTTTCAGGGCTTCGCCGATGCGGACGGGCCCTGGGAAATACGCCCATTCGAGGCTGTGCGGGTACGGCGTGTCGAACCCGGTCACGCGCTCGATCGGCGCCTCGAGATGGTAGAAACAGCGTTCCTGGACGATCGCCGACAGTTCCGCACCGAAGCCGCTGGTGCGAGTCGCCTCGTGGACGATCATGCAGCGCCCGGTCTTCTTCACCGACGCCTCGATCGTCTCGATGTCGAGCGGGACGAGCGTGCGCAGGTCGACGATCTCGGCGTCGATCCCGGCTTCGGCGACGACCGCGGTGCAGACGTGAACCATCGTGCCGTAGGCGAGGATGGTGAGCGCCTCGCCCGCGCGGACGATCTTCGCCTTGCCGAGCTCGATCTTGTAATAGCCGGTCGGGACTTCGCCGGCGGGGTGCTTCGACCAGTTCTGCGAGGGGCGATCCCAATAGCCGTCGAACGGGCCGTTGTAGATGCGCTTGGGTTCGAAGAAGAGCGTCGGGTCGTTGTCCTCGATCGCGGCGATCAGCAGGCCCTTCGCGTCATAGGGCGTCGACGGGATGACCGTCTTGATCCCCGACATGTGGGTGAAGAGCCCCTCCGGCGACTGGCTGTGCGTCTGGCCGCCGAAGATGCCACCGCCGAACGGCGAGCGCACCGTGATCGGCGAGGTGAACTCGCCGGCCGAGCGATAGCGCAGGCGTGCGGCTTCGGAGACGAGCTGGTCGAGCGCGGGATAGATGTAGTCCGCGAACTGGATCTCGGGGACGGGACGCAGGCCGTACGCGCCCATGCCGACCGCGACGCCGATGATGCCGCATTCGGTGATCGGGGTGTCGAACACGCGCGTCTTGCCGTGCTTGGCTTGCAGCCCGGCGGTCGCGCGGAAGACGCCGCCAAAATAGCCGACGTCCTCGCCCATGACGATCACGTCGGGATCGCGCTCCATCATGATGTCCATGGCGGAGTTGATCGCCTGGATCATGTTCATGCGGGTGGTGGGCTCGGCGTCCGTTGTTTCAGACACGGCGGCTTCGATCATGTCGCTCATGCCTTGCGATCCCATGGACGGCCGCTGGCCGTTTCCTCGTCGAGCATCTGCTGACGCTGCTCCTTCAGATGCCACGGCAGTTCCTCGAACACGCCGTCAAACAGCGATTCGAGCGGCTGATGCAGGCCGTGCCCGAGGATGCCGTTCTTCTCGGCTTCCTTCTGCGCGGCCTTGACCTGCTCGGCGAGTTCCTTGTCCTGCGCGGCGTGGCGCTCGTCGTCCCATTCGCCGATCGCGATAAGGTGGTCCTTCAGGCGCTTGATCGGGTCGCCAAGCGGCCACGCGTTGGGTTCGCCTTCGCTGCGATACTGGCCGGGATCGTCGGAGGTCGAATGGCCTTCCGCGCGGTAGGTGAAGTGCTCGATCAGCGTCGGGCCCTGGTTGGTGCGCGCACGCTCGGCGGCCCATTCGGTCGCGGCGTACACCGCCAGTGCGTCGTTGCCGTCGACGCGGAGCCCGGCGATGCCGTAGCCGACCGCGCGCGCCGCGAACGTCGTCGCCTCCGCGCCCGCGAACCCGGAGAAGCTGGAGATCGCCCACTGGTTGTTGACGACGTTGAAGATCACCGGCGCGCGGTAGACCGCGGCGAACGTGCACGCCGAGTGGAAGTCGCCCTCCGCGGTCGAGCCCTCGCCGCACCAGGTCGCGGCGATCCGCGTGTCGCCCTTGGCCGCCGACGCCATCGCCCAGCCGACCGCCTGCGGATATTGCGTGGTGAGGTTGCCGGAGATCGAGAAGAAGCCGGCTTCCTTGACCGAATACATGATCGGCAGCTGCTTGCCGCCGAGCCTATCGGCCGTGTTCGAATAGATCTGGTTCATCATGTCGACGAGGCTCCAGCCCCGTGCGATTAGCAGACCCTGCTGGCGGTACGAGGGGAAGCACATGTCTTCGTAATCGAGCGCATAGGCCGCGGCGACGGCGACCGCCTCCTCGCCGAGCGCCTTCATGTAGAAGCTGGTCTTGCCCTGGCGCTGTGCGCGAAACATGCGTTCGTCGAACGCACGGAGCAGCGCCATGCTGCGCAACATGCGGCGCATCACGTCGGGGGAGAGTTTGGGATCCCAGGGGCCGACCGCGTTGCCGTCTTCGTCGAGCACGCGGACCAAGGTGTAGGCGAGATCGGTGAAGTCGGACGCCTTGTCCGCGGTGTCGGGGCGGCGCGCCTCACCGGCAGTCGGCACGTCGACTTCGGCGAAGTCCACCGCGTCGCCGGGGCGGAACTTCGGCTCGGGGATATGCAACGCCAGTCTCGGAAGATTCCGGCCGGGCTGCAAATTGGCGCGCGGATGCTCGCTTGCCATCGTGATTCCATCTCCATGAGGCCGCTGTGACCGCGGAACACTCTTACCGAAGCTTGTTATTAAATTTCAACGGCGATTGCGAGGGGATTTTCGGGCTTACGATGGCCGGGTAGAAATTACGGGCCGGCCGAAACACTTACGAACACTATCTCGCCAGCTCCCTGCCCTCCCGCGAAGGCGGGAGCCCAGACTGGGTCCCC
>JAJNQF010000027.1 GCA_021154945.1 Sphingomonas sp. | reverse complement strand
CAACCCTCTCCCCGAGGGGGAGAGGGCTTATGCGCGTGATCAGCTTACCCGATCCGCAAGCTACCGAGGCGTTCGGCGCTATGCTTGCCACCCGCGTCCAGCCCGGCGACGTGATCACCCTCGAAGGCACGCTCGGGGCCGGCAAGACCAGCGTCGCACGCGGCCTCCTCGCCGCACTCGGGCTCGCAGGCGAGGCGCCGTCGCCGAGCTTCGCGATCGTCCAGCCCTACGAGCCGCCCGAAGTGCGTTTCCCGGTCCTGCACGTCGATCTCTACCGCATCGACGACCCCGCCGAGATCGAGGAACTCGCGCTCGACGACGCGCGCTATGATTCGCTGCTGCTGGTCGAATGGCCCGAGCGCGCCGGCCCCGATCACTGGCCAGATGCGCTTCGCTTGAGCCTGACGATCGAGCCGGACGGCACGCGCAGCTTGACAGTCGAGGTCCCGAAAGCTTGGAGGTCGCGATGGCCGACATGACCCCGCCGCCCGGCGCCGCCGCTTTCCTCGACGCTCATGGTTGGGGGGGCGCGCAGATCCTCCCGGTCGCCGGCGATGCGTCGTTCCGGCGCTATTTCCGGGCGATTGCCGGGGCCGAAGAGGGGGAGCGCCAAGCCATCCTCATGGATGCACCGCCGCCGCACGAGGACCCGCGGCCGTTCATCGCCATCGCCGAATGGCTGGTCGAGCGCGACTTCGCGGCACCGGCGATCCTCGCGTGCGATCTCGACCAGGGGCTCGTGCTGATCGAGGATTTCGGCGACGACCGGTTGCGCGAGGCGGTCGACGCAGCGCCCGCCGACGAACTGTCGCTCTATGCGCCGGCGATCGACCTGCTCGTGCGGTTGCGCGGCCATCCCGCAGCGCCCGTTGCGCCGTACGACCGCGCGGTGCTGAGGCGCGAGTCGGCGTTGTTCGTCGAATGGTACTGCCCGGCGGTCGGGATCGGGCCCGATTTGCCCGGCTGGGACGCGGCGTGGGAGGCGGTGTTCGATCACGCCATCGCCGAAACGCCGGTCACGGTGCTGCGCGATTATCATGCCGAGAATCTGATGCTGGTGGGACCTACGCGCTCGCTCGGCCTGCTCGATTTTCAGGACGCGCTCGCGGGGCACCCGGCCTATGACCTCGTCTCGCTGTTGCAGGACGCGCGGCGGACGGTCGATCCGACAGTCGAGGCCGCGATGCTGGAACGATATCGCGCAGCGGCAGACGCGGACGAGGCCTTCATGAACGCGTATCACGTGCTCGGCGCGCAGCGGAATGCCAAGATCCTAGGCATCTTCACGCGGCTGTGGCAGCGCGATGGCAAGCCGTATTATCCGACGATGTGCCCGCGCGTCTGGACGTATCTGGAGCGCGACCTCGCACAACCGGTGATGGCGCCGGTCGCGGCGTGGTTCGACGCGAACGTCCCCGCCGATCTGCGCGGCGACCCGTTGGCGTTGCGCGCATGACCCGCCAGCAGACGATCCGCCCCATCCCGCGCGGCACGGTGCCCGAGACGGCAATGGTGATGGCCGCCGGGCTCGGCAAGCGAATGCGCCCACTGACCGCGACGCGACCCAAACCGCTGGTGCAGGTCGCTGGCAAGCCGTTGATCGATCACGTCTTCGAGCGGTTGCAGGCGGCCGGAATCAAGCGCGCGGTCGTCAATGTGCATTATCTCGCGGACACGCTGGAGGCGCATGTCACCGACCGGTTCGCGGGGATCGACGTAGTGATCTCCGACGAGCGGAAAATGCTCATGGAGACGGGCGGCGGGCTCGTCCAGGCGCGGCATCTGCTCGGGGATGCGCCGGTGCTGGTGGTCAACAGCGACAACCTCTGGATCGACGGGCCGGTCGATGCGATCAAGCTGCTCGCGTCGCGCTGGGACGACGCGAAGATGGATGCGCTGTTGCTGATGGTGCCGCTCGCGCGTGCGCATAATCACCGCGGGCCGGGCGATTTCTACCTCGCCGCCGATGGCCGGATCAGCGGGCGGCGCAAGTCCGGCCGGCTCGCGCCGTTCGCCTATACGGGCATTCAGATCCTGCATCCGCGGCTGATCGCGGACTGGCCGGAGGGGCCGTTTTCGACCAACATCTTCTGGGACCGCGCGATCGAGGCGGGCCGCGCTTACGGTCAGGTCCACCAGGGCCTGTGGTTCGACGTAGGCACGCCCGCCGCGATCCCGCGGACCGAGGCGATCCTCGCGGATGGCTGATGTCGCCACGGCGGGTCGTCCGACGCTGTACACGATCCCGGCGCATCGGGCGTTTGCGGATTCGCTCGTCGCCGGGCTGATGCGGCAGGCGGGCCGCGATCCGCTGGCGCTCGCCCGCGCGCTCGTCGTGCTGCCGAACAACCGCGCGGTGAAGGCGGTGACCGAGGCGTTCGTGCGCGCGAGCGGCGGCGGGCTGGTGTTGCCGCGGCTGGTGGCGCTGGGCAATCCGGAGATGGGCGAGGCGGTCGGTGCGGCACTCGATCCGGCGGACGACATCGATCCGCCGCTACCCGCGGTGCCGCCGTATCAGCGACGGATGATTCTGGCGCGGCTGGTGTCGGAAGAGCGGGCGCGCGAAGGCCATCCGGTCGATGCGGCGGAGGCGGTACGACTGGCGGGAGAACTGGCGCGGACGCTCGATCAACTGCTGGTCGAGGAGGTTCCGCCAACCAAGTTGCGCGATATCGAGCTTGGGCCGGAGCTGACCGAGCACTGGCGGCGTGCGCTGGCGACGTTCGAGATCGTGCTGCAACGCTGGCCAGGCGAACTCGCGCGGCTGGAGCGGATCGACGCGGCGACGCGGCGCTCGGCGCTGCTCGACCGGCTCGCGCAGCGCTGGCGGAACGCGCCGCCCGCCGGGATCGTCTGTGCAGCGGGCGTGACCGATTCCGCGCCGGCGGTGGCGCGGCTGCTCCGCTGCATCGCCGACATGCCGCAGGGGATGGTGGTGTTCGCCGGCCTCGACCTCGCGCTGCCGGACGAGGTATGGGACGCACTCGGCCCGCACGATCCGCATCCGGTGACCGGGCTCAAGCGCCGCTCGATCGAGACGCATCCGCAGTTCGATGCGAAGCTGATGCTCCTGCGCATGGGCGTCGCCCGCGGCGAGGTACAGATTTGGCGCGAGGGCGGCGGGCACGACGCCGACGCCGCGCGCGGCCGGGCGATCGCCAACGCGCTGGCGCCCGCGGATTTCACCGGCAAGTGGACGCAGATCGCGGCGGAGGATCGTCGCCTGAAGGGCGTGACCGCCGCCGAACTCGCGACGCCTGCGGAAGAAGCGCAGGCGATTGCGCTGGTCCTGCGCGAGGCTCTGGAAGTGCCGGAGCGGACCGCCGCACTCGTCACGCCCGATCGTGCGCTTGCGCGGCGGGTGGCGGCGCATCTTGGGCGCTGGAATATCGGCATCGACGACAGCGCCGGGCGACCCT
>JAJNQF010000011.1 GCA_021154945.1 Sphingomonas sp. | reverse complement strand
GGCTGCAGCCGCGGCAAATCGCCGTTTTCGCGCAGCAGGATTCCTATGGCGACGCCGGATTTGCCGGGGTGTCAAAGGCATTTCGTACCATGGGCGCGAACGACGGCGCGATCCTCCGGCTCAACTACGCGCGGAACACCGTCGACGTGGACGCGGCCGTCAACGAATTGAAGCTGCAGAAGACGCCGATCAAGGCGATCGTCATGGTCGCGACCTACCGGGCGGCGGCGAAGTTCATCGAGAAGACGCGCGATCTCTATCCCGGCATGATCTACACCAACGTATCGTTCGTCGGCTCCACGGCGCTCGCCGAGGAATTGAAGCTGCTGGGCGCGCGCTACGCCAGCGGGGTCATCGTGACGCAGGTCGTTCCGGCGGTGTCGGGCTATTCGTCCGCCGTGCTCGAATACAAGAACGCCCTCGCCAAGTATTTCCCCGGCGAAGCGCCCGACTACGTTTCGCTTGAGGGCTATGTCGCCGCCAACGTCCTGATCCAGGCGATGAAGCGGACGGGACCCCAGATCGACACCGAAAAGCTGATCGACACGCTCGAGAACACCCGCAATCTCGACCTCGGCCTCGGGACCCCGCTCGGGTTCGGCCGCTCCGAGCACCAGGCCTCGCACAAGGTTTGGGGCACGGCACTCGACGAAAGCGGGCGCTATCAGCCGGTCGACCTCGAATGAGTGAGGGCCGCGATCCCCCGGGATCGCGGCCTCACCGGATCAGCGTCACGCGCAATCAGCGCTTTTCGATCACGAGGCTCTGGACGGCGCGGCCGAAATAGCCGCGCGCGTCGGCGAGCCGCGCCATCGCGAGCCCGGCGCCGTCGGGGCCGATCCAGGACTCGGCGTCGAGCAATATCCAGTCGCCAACCGGCTCCCGGGCGAAATTCACGGTGAGATCGGCGTTGAGAAAGGTCCACTGGTGGAAGTCGAGCACCGGCGAGGTGCCGTTGCAGAAATCCGCCGCCGCCATCGCGCGCATCGCCTGCGAGACCGGCGCGCCCTGCACGATCGGCCGGTCGACGCGGTACCAGATCGCGCCGGGACCGGGCGAGCCGAACCGGCCGCGGGCGGCGCGCAGCGACATTCCGGTCACGAATGGACTGGAAGAGAAATCCGCGGGCTCGACGCGTGATTGATCGGGCCCCGGAAGTTCGACCGGCTGGATCGCGGCCTCCGGCGGCAATTCGTTGGCCTGCACCTTGATCTTCAGCACGGTGGCGCCGACCACGACGACGCCACCGGCCAATAATCTGACGGCGCAGAGCTGGATCTTGCGCCCTTCGCGCAGCACTTCGCTTTCGATGGTCAGCGGCCCCACCGGCACCGGGCGCATCAGGTCGACGGTCACGCGCGCGATCCGCATCGCGACCGGCGCGGCTATCCGCTCCGCCGCCCACACGGCCAGCGCCGCCGGCGGCGAGCCGTGCTGCATGCTCGGGTCCCATGGTCCTGCAGCAAAGGGGCTGGTGACGACGTCGTTGCCGTCGACGCGAAAGATGGCATCCATCGGGTGAGAGGTCCTGTCGCTCAAGGGAAACGGCTTCTTGCCTGCTCCGGCGCAACGAGTCGAGGGCGCAGCGGGATGGGCGCCGTGCGCATTCGCAGCGAGACCGAGACCGGGACGGCGCGCGTCAAATGAACGCCATGCCGCCATTGAGCACGATGGTCTGTCCGGTCATGTAGTCGTTGCCGAGCACCATCGCGACGGCCTGCGCCACCTCCTCGGCCTGCCCCATGCGGCCGAGCGGAATGTTGCGGGCGAGGTCGGTCCGGCCCCCCATCATGTCGGTTGCGATCAGCGACGGCGCGACCGCGTTGACGGTGATGCCTTCCTTGACGAGCCGCGCCGCATAGCCGCGCGTCAGTCCTTCCATGCCGGCCTTGGAGGCGTTGTAGTGCACGCCGATGGCGCCGGCACCGCGGGCCGCACCCGACGAGATATTGACGATGCGACCCCATTGGCGCGCGCGCATCGCGGGCAATACCGCCTGCGTGCACAGGAACGCCGATTTCAGGTTGACCGCGATGGTACGGTCGAAATCATCCTCGGTGAGGTCATCGAGACCGCGCACGATCGCGACCCCGGCATTGTTGACGAGAATGTCGATCGGGCCGAGCGCGGCAGCGACCTGCTCCACCATGGCTGCGACGGCCGCGGCCTGCGAGACGTCGGCGGCTACCGCGATGGCGCGGCCGCCGTCCTCATGGATTTTCGCGACGATGGCCTCGGCGGCGCTCGCCCGCTCGCGATAGTTCACTGCCACCGCCGCGCCGGCCCCGGCCAGCGCCAGCGCAACCGCCGCACCGATGCCGCGGGACGCCCCCGTCACCAGCGCGACATGCGCACTCAGGTCCTGTCCGGCCATCTTCGGTCCTCCGTCGCATTCACGACGGGGCGCCCCCCGCAGGACGCGTCACAATG
The DNA here is from genome assembly GCA_021154945.1 of Sphingomonas sp. GTDB lineage: Bacteria > Pseudomonadota > Alphaproteobacteria > Sphingomonadales > Sphingomonadaceae > Sphingomonas. The sequence continues at coordinate 301 of JAJNQF010000011.1, read as the reverse complement.
CAGGGTCGACCGCCTCGTCATATTCCTTCTTGAACCGCGCGATCAGCTCGGCCGCCGGCACGACCTTGCCGATGCCGCCGATACCCTGGCCGGAGCCCCAGATTTCCTTCCAGGCCTTTGGCTTGCTGCGCTCGCCGGAGGCGTCGGTGCCAAAGCTCATCTTGGAGGGATCGGAGGTCGGCAGATCGTCGGGGTCGAGACCGGCCTTGACGATCGACGGCTTGAGATAATTGCCGTGCACGCCGGTGAACAGGTTCGAATAGTCGATGTCTTCCGCCGACGACGACGTGATCATCTCCTT
>JAJNQF010000484.1 GCA_021154945.1 Sphingomonas sp. | reverse complement strand
GGGGGTGGGTCGGCTTCCGTATCGTCGAACGTCGGCGGCATAAGCGGGCCGACCCACCCCCAGCGCCTCCCTTTCAGGGAGGGGAGCAAGATGGGCAGTGTCTCTTTGATTGCGCAATCTCCCCGCCCGGCTCGTTCCGGGGAGGCGCTTGCCGCAAAGAGCGGAGAAGCCGCTGGCCTTGCCCGTCGCGCCCCTCCTGTGCCACTCCCCGCGGCAACAAAGGGGATATCCGTGGCCAGTTTGTTTCGCCGAAAAATCGTCACCGAGCAGCCGCCTGAGCACCAGCTCGCGCGGACGTTGTCGTGGCCGCACCTCGTCGCGATGGGCGTCGGCGGGATCGTCGGCACCGGCATCCTGACGCTGATCGGCGTTGGCGCAGGGCTCGCCGGGCCGGCGGTGATCCTGTCGTTCGTGATCGCTGGCGGGATCTGTGCCTGCGCGGCGCTCGCCTATGCCGAGATGGCGACGATGATCCCGGCCTCGGGCAGCGCGTACACCTACAGCTATGTGGTGCTCGGCGAGCTGATCGCGTGGGTGATCGGCTGGTCGCTGATCCTCGAATATTCGCTCGTCGTGTCGACCGTCGCGGTTGGCTGGTCGGGGTACGCGGCGCCGTTGCTGCGCGGCGCGTTCGGCTTCCCCGAGGCGCTGACGCTCAGCCCCGAACTCGGCGGTATCCTCAACGTCCCCGCGATCTTCATCATCGCGGTCGTCGCGGGCGTGCTGTCGTTCGGCACGCGCGAGAGTGCGACGCTGAACGCGGTGCTGGTCGCCGTTAAGATGATTGCACTGACCGTCTTCGTGTTCATCGCGCTTAAGTATTTCAACAGCGCCAATTTACACCCGTTCATGCCCTACGGCTTTCCCAAGGCCGTTCAGCCCGACGGGGCCGAGCGCGGCGTCATGGCGGCGGCGGCGATCATTTTCTTCGCCTTCTACGGCTTCGACGCGATTTCTACGGCGGCGGAGGAGACCAAGAACCCCGGTCGCGATCTCGCGATCGGTATCGTCGGGTCGATGGTCACGTGCATCGCGATCTACATTCTGGTCGCGGTCGCCGCGGTCGGCGCGCTGTCCTACACGCGGTTCGCCGGCAGCGCCGAGCCGCTCGCGCTGATCCTGCGCGAGATCGGCCGACCCGGGTTTGCGACGTTCCTCGGCGCCTCCGCGGTGATCGCGCTCCCGACCGTGCTGCTCGCCTTCCTGTTCGGCCAGAGCCGGATCTTCTTCACGATGGCCCGCGACGGATTGCTCCCCTTGAGCCTCGCCAAGGTATCGAGGCGTGGCGCACCTGTCCGCATCACCTGGATCACCGCGGCGATCGTCGCGGTGATCGCCGGTCTGTTGCCGCTCGCCGAGATTGCCGCGCTCGCCAATGCCGGTACGCTCGCCGCGTTCGTCGCAGTCTGTGCGTGCATGCTAGTGATGCGCCGCCGTGCGCCCGATGCGGTCCGGACGTTCCGCGCGCCGGCGGCGACGCTGGTTGGGGCGATCGGGATCCTCGGGTGCCTGTATCTGTTCTTCAGCCTGCCCTCGAAGACGCAGCTGTATTTCGGGCTTTGGAACCTGCTCGGGCTCGTGATCTACTTCGTCTACGCGCGGCCGCGAGCGCTGGCCGAATGAGCGGCTGGACGATCGGGATCATCGGCGGCTCGGGGCTGTACGCGGTCGACGGGATCGAGGATGGGCGCTGGCAGACGGTCGAGACGCCCTGGGGCGAACCCTCGGACGCGATCTACACCGGGCGCGTCGGCCATGTCGGGGTGGCGTTCCTGCCGCGGCATGGGCAGGGCCACCGCATCGCGCCCTCAGACCTCAACGCCCGCGCGAATATCGATGCATTGAAGCGGCTTGGGGTAACCGACGTGCTGGCGGTGTCGTCGGTCGGCTCGCTGGTCGAGGCCCGCCCGCCCGGCAGTTTTACCGTCGTCGACCAGTTCATCGATCGGACCGAGGGGCGCCCGTCGAGCTTCTTCGGCACCGGCCTCGTCGCGCACGTCTCGATGGCCGACCCGGTCTGTCCGCGCCTCTCGCGCTATGCGGCGGACGCAGCACGCGAAGCCGGGGCGCAGGTCGACGATCGCGGCACGTATCTCGCGATGGAAGGCCCGCAATTCTCGACCCGTGCGGAAAGCCGTCTCTACCGCCAATGGGGTTGCGATGTGATCGGGATGACCGCGATGCCCGAGGCCAAGCTCGCGCGCGAGGCGGAGCTTCCCTACGCGCTGGTCGGCATGGTCACCGATTACGATTGCTGGCGCGAGGACGAGGCGGGCGTCGATGTCGCGCAGGTGATCGCGCAACTCGGTGCCAATGCGGCCAAGGCGCGCGTGATGGTGATGGCGTTGCTGCGCGCGCTGCCGGCTGAGCGGGAGGCTTCGCCGATCGATACGTGTCTCGACAGCGCGATCATTACCGCGCGGGAGGCTCGCGATCCGGCGTTGGTGGCGAAGCTGGATGTGGTGGCGGGGCGGGCGCTATCGGTCTGAATTGCTGTCCTCCCCCGCGAGGGGAGGTGGCGCGAAGCGACGGAGGGGGTCGCCCTGTCGAGAGCGGGTCACCCC
>JAJNQF010000153.1 GCA_021154945.1 Sphingomonas sp. | reverse complement strand
GGCGCCGGGGTCGCGCTGCTCGTGACCGGCCCGCTGCGCAGTCGGCTCGACGAGAAGTTCGAGCGCGGTGCGGCCAACAACGCTCTGCTGGTCGAGAGCATCGCCGGGATCCAGACGGTCAAGGCCGCCGCGGTCGAACCGCAGTGGCAGGACGCCTGGGAGCGCCGCCTCGCAGGCTATTCGGCCGCCAACCAGCGCGTCATCGACCTCGGCAACACCGGCAACAACGCGATCCAGCTGATCTCCAAGCTCAACATGGCGGCGATCCTGTATTTCGGCGCGCAGGCGGTGATCGCGCACGACCTGACCGTCGGCGGCTTGGTCGCGTTCAACATGTTCGCGCAGCGCGTGTCGGGCCCGGTGATCCGCATGGCGCAGCTGTGGCAGGAGTTCCAGCAGGTCCGGATCGCGGTCGAGCGGCTCGGCGACGTCCTCAACCACCGCGTCGAGCCGGGTGCCGGCAGCCAGACCGCGCTGCCTGCGATCCGCGGCAGCGTGACGTTCGAGAACGTCCGCTTCCGCTATGTCGACGATGGTCCGTGGACGCTCGACGACATCGACCTCGCCATCCCCGCCGGGTCGACGCTGGGCATCGTCGGCTCGTCGGGATCGGGCAAGTCGACGCTGACGAAGCTGCTCCAGCGGCTCTACGTCCCCGCCAACGGCCGCGTGCTGGTCGACGGGGTCGACGTCGCGCAGATCGATCCCGCGTGGCTGCGTCGCCAGATCGGCGTGGTGTTGCAGGAGAACGTGCTGTTCAACCGCACGGTGCGCGAGAACATCGCGCTCGCCAACCCCGCGCTGCCGATCGACAAGGTGATGGCCGCCGCCGAGATGGCGGGGGCGCACGAGTTCATCACGCGGATGCCGCAGGGCTATGACACGATGATCGAGGAGCGCGGCGCCAACCTGTCGGGCGGCCAGCGCCAGCGGCTCGCGATCGCCCGCGCGCTCGTCACCCAGCCGCGCATCCTGATCTTCGACGAGGCGACCTCCGCGCTCGACGCCGAGAGCGAGGAGATCATCCAGACCAACCTGAAGCAGATGGCGGTCGGCCGCACCGTCATCATCATCGCCCATCGCCTGTCCGCGATCCGCCAGTGCGACCGGATCGTCGCGCTCGAGAAAGGCCGCCTGGTCGAACAGGGATCGCACGACGAGCTGCTCAGCCACGACGGCCGCTACGCCGACCTCTACCGACGCCAGATGGGCGTCCTGTACGGAATCACCTCATGACCGCGCTCACCCATCATCTGTCGCTCGTCCGTCGCGCCTGGATCGAGGATCGCGCCACCCGCCGCGACCGTCGCATCCCGCTGGAGACCGCGTTCCTGCCCGCCGCGCTCGAGGTGATCGAGCGCCCGGTGTCGCCGACCGCGCGCATCACCACCTGGCTGCTGCTCGGCGGGATGGCGGCGACCGCCCTTTGGCTGACGCTCGGCCATGTCGACATTGTCGCGACCGCGGAAGGACGGACGATCCCCGCCGACAGCGTCAAGCTGGTCCAGTCGGTCAGCGGTGGGCTGGTCCGCAAGATCTGGGTTCATGACGGCGATGTCGTCAAGCGCGGCCAGCCGCTGGTCGATCTCGATCCGACCCTGTCGTCGGCCGACGAAGCGCAGGCGCGCCAGGCATTGCTCACCGCCGAGATCGACGTGGCGCGCAACGCCGCGATCGTCGACGGGCTGAGCGGGGGGCGCGGCGTGTTCGTCGCGCCGCCCGGCACGCCCGCCGACGTGCTGGACACGCAGCGCCGGCTGGTCGCCGCGCAACTCGGCAGCGCCCGCGCCGCCGATGCCGGGCTCGCCGCCGCGCGTCGCTCCGCGCTTGCCGATGCGGCAGGGGCAGCCGATCAGGTACGCGCGCTCGACGCCAACCGGCCGCTGATGGAGCGCCAGGTCAAGGCGGTCGAGACGCTGGCGGCGCGCGGCTATGCCAGTGGCTTGCGGGTGCTCGACATGCAGCGCCAGCGGCATAGCGAGATGGGCAGCCGCGACGTCGCCGCGCAACAGCGCACGCGCGGGCTGTCGGAGGCGCAGCGGTTCGGCGAGGAACTCAACCATTCGCGCGAACAGGCCCGCCAGACCGCACTCGGCGATCTCGCCAAGGCGCAGTCGGACGCAATGCAGCGCCGCCAGGATCTTGCCAAGGCCAGCCAGCAGAGCCGGATGCAGCGGCTGGTCGCGCCGGTCGACGGCACCGTCCAGCAATTGGCGATCCACACCGTCGGCGGCGTGGTCGAGCCGGTCCGCGCGCTGATGGTGGTGGTCCCCGACGGCAAGCTGACCGTCGAGGCCAAGCTACTCAACCGCGACGCGGGCTTCGTTCGCGCCGGGCAGCCGGTCTCGCTCAAGCTCGAAGCCTATCCCTTCACCCGGTTCGGCACGGTGCCGGGCCGGATCGTCTCGGTCAGCCGCGACGCGGTGCAGGACGAGAAGGGGCCGTCCTATTACATGGCGCGGATCGCGATGGACCAGCGCACCGTGACCGCGGACGGGCGCAAGATGACCCTGACCCCCGGCCTCGCGGTCACCGCTGACATCCGCACCGGCCGCCGGCGCCTGCTCGACTATATGCTCGACCCGGTATCGCGCGACGTCTCCGAAGCGGCCCGCGAACGGTAGGGCAAAGGGGCCTACTCTGCTGAGCGGTCAACCTTCCAAGTCGCGAGCCATGCGAGGCGGTCGCTCGTCATGTTCATGAGGCATACGAAGCTGCCAAGCATGACGTAGCTAATACCGTCCGATACGTTGCAAGCGTCGTTCCTTCGGACGATCCAGCGACGTTCGGACGCGACGACGCGCCTGCGGTCCGCTGGGCCGAGCGATCGCAACAGCGTCCGGTAGGAAGCGTTGAGCGCCACGTTCGTCTTCGAGAGCTGTTCCCGCAGGCAGTGATTCTCGACATAGCCGTAGGGAAGCCCGTAGATATCCTCGATCCAGAGGCGGCCTTCGGTCACGTAACTATCCAGCGCCGCTTGCGTCCAGCACCGCCCCTTGAGATCGTCCGAGGACACGCCCTTGGGAAGCACGACGTCGAAGGCCGAAGGCCAGTGCCGCCGCAGGTTCGGATCACCGGAGGGCTGCGCGGTTGCTCCGCTCGCGATCGCCATGATCGCCGTGATCGCCGTGATCGCTATCGACAGGGAAACACTGGCGCGGGGGGCCCCTTTCGATACGCGGTCGACGGTCGACTTCATCTCGGCGTCCTCCGGAATATCAAGCGTATGCCTGTTTTCGGACTGTAGCGATCGCGCAGTGCGGATCGCACCTTTTACTTGCGCGTCACGACCTGTCGCTCATGAAATTTGGGCATGACCATTGTCGGCGCTCGATCGGCTGGTCGGATGAACCGATCGCTTCGTCCGATGGGAGGTTTCGGGTCGCATCATCTAGGACAGCTCTCCGTACCTTGGGCTCGTACTTTACGAGCGACCTGGGGAGCTGCCGTGTCCGAGCTGTTGGAACCGATCGATTATGAGGCACTGGTGCTCGCCAAACTCGAGGATGCGGCGCAATCGTCGTCGCGGCGCGAGCGGTGCGCGCATCTGGACCAGGCGGCGGTGTTCGCCGCGCAAGGTGAAGCCGCCCGGTATGCCGAAAACGGCTCCCGCTCCTGAACGATGGCGCGTGAACGGGGGCGCGGGGTGTCGGGGCACCCGAACGTGCCACCGACGCCCCAGGAACTGTAAAATCTACCCCAGCCGGTGATCGTTTCTCGTCACGCGCGCCCCTCTTCCAGCGATTAGGGAGCGTGGGAAGGAGAAACTGCGATGATAGCTGCCGAAGATGGTCCTGCACCCGGCGCAGACCAGATCTGCGAGAATAACGCCTATCGGGCGGCCCGCGCAGAGTGGCATCGCAACCGCGCTGCAATCGCGACGGACGGCAGCATCAGGATGCTCCACGAGAAGTTCGCGGCCCTGTACAGCGCGCGTACCGAAACCGATCAGGCGGTGTAGCGGCGGATCGACACGGACTTCCGGATGATCGTGATTTCGACGCGCGAACTCAGGACGTGACCAATACTCGCTCGTCCGCCCCTTCCGGCTTGCGGACCCGGCGGCGCCATCCACCGGTTTCGGTCATGAACGCATCGCTGAACGCGTAGCCCATCATCAGCGTGGCGAACGCCGGGCCATAGCATTGCACCGTGATCGCGTAGACGTTCAGCATCATCAGCAACAACAGCTTGGTACGGTCCACCGTCCTGAAGCATGAGACGAACACGCCGGCGACGATGACCAGGAACGGTATCCCCAGCATCAGGTAGGTCGTCATGTAGAAGTTATCGACCGGCACGTTGTACTGGGCCATGTCCGAGAACTTCATCGGATAGGCGAAGCAGCCGAGGCCGCAGCCGATCAGGAGCCCCGCCGGGAAGATCTGCTGGAGGTAGGTGAAGGGCAGCTGCCAGCTGTTGTCGATGCGGTCCTGCAAGCTCATCAGCTTGGACGAGACGTCCTGCAGCTCAGCGCCGGCCAGGGTGAAGACCAGCACGAACGGTACCAGCACGGTCAGGAACGAGAATTTGGCGAGGAGGCGATCGACGTGGAGGCGGTTCTTTGCCGGGATCAGTACGTCGACCACTACCAGATGCAGCGTGAACATCGCCAGCGTCAGCAGCGCGGTGCGGTTGGTCGAGACCTGGATCGCCCAGAACATCAACGGGAGAATCAGAAGATTCATCCATTTGGGCACCCAGCGATAGACCATCATGTACGGGAACAGCACCATGAACGCGGCCATCGTGCTATCGCCTGCGAAGCCGCCGTACCGCACCTTGCCGTCGATCCACCACACGCGCGAGATGTTGCGCAGGCCGTTGAAGCTGTCGATGTCCGCGCCGACCCAGGGATAGTCGATATGCGGCGCGAAGATCAGGCCGATGATCGACACCGCCGACATGATCGCGAGGCAGACCCGCACCGCGGGCAGTCGCACGACGCTGCGTCCGCAACAGATGAACCCGACGAAGATCGGCATGAACGACTTGACCGACGACGCGAACATCGCCGGCGTCCAGGACATGAAGATGATCGACACGGCGGCCGCGGAAATCGTGCTCAACGTCGCGATGATCGCAAAGGACGAGCGCTTCTGGATCGCATAATGCCAGATGAAATAGGCGAACGCGACCATCGCCAGCAGATCGGGCACGAACCAGAGCGGCGACAGATGTGCCAGCTGCAGGAGATACCGCAGCATCCCCGTCAACGCGTCGCGGATGGCGAACATGCAGAGCACCGCGGCGGCGCAGGTCAGCGCCAGATCGTTCTTGCCGACCGCGCCCGCGGCATCGTCCGTCACGTCGGAACTATACCATATACTAGCCATCAGCGAGATTCCGGTTCTGCGGTGACGATGACGCCGGCACGGCCCGGCGCGGGTTGGCCGTCACCCATACCGGTACTGCCGAAGCGGCTCCAGCGTCGGTTGAGAAAGGCGAGCATCGGCTTTTCGATCACGCGGTGGACGATCACCGCGCCGACGAGCGCACCGACGATCGCGATCGGCAGGAGCAGCACGGGCGCACGCTCGAACAAACCGAGCTTCTGCGTGATCGCCTCGGCCACCTTGATCGCGATCGGGTGCGACAGATACAGCGCGTAGGAGGCATCGCCGCCGGCGACCAGCAGCCGGGTCAGGCCGGACGGCGCGACATGCTGCCCGCCGACCGGTTCCAGCCCGAGCACCGCGGCGGCCATGATCAGCGTCGCCGGAATGCCGCCGGTCACGATCCGCCCGATCGTGTCGTACGCGCCGGTCTGATAGCCGATCACCGCGAGCACCAGCGCGAGCGGCAGCATCGCGAACGCAATCGGGCGGGGAATGCGGACGCCCTTGAGGAACAGGTGCGCGAGCACGATCCCCGCGAGGAACTCGCCGGTCAGCGGATAGCCCCAGAAATGCAGCATCCGCCAATCGAGCGGTGCGAGATGCGCGACCGCCATCAGCCCGAGGATCGCGGCGAAGATGATCGCCAGCCCCGCAGTGCGGCGAAACGGCAGCGCGACCGCGAACACGACGTAGAACATCATCTCGTAGTTCAGCGTCCAGCCGAGCGTGAACACCGGAAAGCAATATTCGCCGCAGACCGGGCCGGGCAGGAACAGGTAGGAGAACAGGATGTTCGTTGCCCCCGGCCGCGGCGCACCGGTCGCGATCAGCACGACCAGCGCAAGCGTCGTGAACAGCCAGTAGAGCGGCGCGATCCGGATCAGCCGGCGGCGCAGGAAATCGGCGGCGGCGCCGGCATTCCCGAACCGGTCGTGCATCATGTAATACATCACGAAGCCCGATATGACGAAGAACACGTCGACTCCGAGCCCCCAGTCGAACGGGATGAAACCCCAGTTGCCCGCGCGCGCGCCGATATGCTCGACGAGAGCGTGCTGGCTGTGACCGCACAGCACGAGGAACGCCGCGAGGAACCGCAGGATCTGGAGGCTGTCTATCCGGCCGAGACGCATCGGGAACACCTTCGTTTTGGGCAGGAAGATCGTGGCGCGGGACATCGCGCCCCGGACATGCTCACTGCGGAATGCACTATAGAAGGTCAATTGCGGAAAAGTATGCCGCAGTGCAGCACGATCCGAAATGACGCAGCGAGCATGCGACACGCCGACCGGATTTGGCGACGTGCCGGGGGATACGGCCCCGTCCCGCGATCACCGCGGGTGGACGTATAGGACCGAAATCGCCTACTGGCATGCTGTAGTGCAGTATGACCCGGCAGTCGGCCGGCGATCGGATCTGCGCCGACGCCCTAGCGGAGACGCTGCCTTCATCATGTCTGTGTTACTGACACGATTGATCCGCGGCGGCGCGCCGAACATGGCTCTGCGCGGCTCGACGCTCTTTCTGCGATTCGCGCTGTCCTTCTATATCGTCAGCCAGCTCGGCCTCGCATCGGCGGGTGTTTACGGCCTGGCGATCGGCGCGATCGGCATCGTCCCCGCGACGGTCGGCTGGGGGCTGAACTATTTCGTGTCGCGCGAAGTGGTGGGGCATACGCCTGCGACCGCCGCGCCGCTGATCCGCGATCGCCTGATCATCACCTTCGCATCGCTGCTGGCTGGCACGCTGATCGCGGTGCCCGTGCTGATCTGGCAGACCGGCGAGATCACCCAGACCCAGGTCCTGATCCTGATCCTGCTG
>JAJNQF010000444.1 GCA_021154945.1 Sphingomonas sp. | reverse complement strand
GCCAATGAAGTGTGTTCCCCCGCGAAGGCGGGGGTCCAGTCTGGGCTCCCGCCTTCGCGGGGGAACAAGGAGGGGAAGGCTAGCCTTCGAGCTCACGCATCAGCACGCGGACCGCCGCATCGATATCGCGATCCGAATCGCGCAGTTCCTCGATCTTGCGCACCGCATGGATCACCGTCGAATGATCGCGCCCGCCGAACTTCCGTCCGATCTCCGGCAGCGACCGAGTCGTAAGCCGCTTGGCCAGATACATCGCGATCTGCCGCGGCCGTGCCACGGCGCGCGCGCGACGCGCCGAGATCAGGTCGAGCGGCTTCAGTTCGAAATGCGCGGACACGAGCTTCTGGATTTCGTCGATCGTCACGCGCTTCTGCGCGCCACGGAGGACTTCGCCGAGCGTAGCCACCGCGAAATCGAGGTCGATCGTGTCGCCGGTCAGCTGCGCATAAGCGACGACGCGGTTGAGCGCGCCCTCGAGCTCGCGGATGTTCGCATGGATGCGGCTGGCGAGCAGGTCGAGCACGTCGGTCGGCACGCGCATGTCGGGCAGGTCGACCAGCTTCCGATCGAGAATCGTCCGGCGCAGCGTCAGGTCGGGCGCCTTGATGTCCGCGACCAGCCCGACCGCCATCCGGCTGATGATCCGCGCCTCGACGCCTTCCAGCGCCTGCGGGCAGCGATCGGCGGAGATCACCAGCCGCTTGCCCGCCGCCATGATCTCGTTGACCGTGTGGAAGAATTCTTCCTGCGTCGCGTCCTTGCCGGCGATGAACTGGAGATCGTCGATCAGCAGCAGGTCGGCACCGCGCAGCCGCTGCTTGAACGCATGCGTATCGCGCGCGCGCATCGCCGCGACGAAATCGTACATGAACCGCTCGGCGGACATGCACAGCACGATCGCGTGCGGGTTATGCTCGAGGAACGCGTGGCCGATCGCGTGCATGAGGTGGGTCTTGCCCTGCCCCGTGCCGCTGTGGAGGAACAACGGGCTGAACCGGACCGGCCCCGGCTCGGCGAGCACCTTGGCCGCGTTGAACGCGACCTTGTTCGACGGATCAACGACGAATCGCTCGAAGGTATAGCGTGGATCAAGCGGCGGGCGTTCGGCTGGCACGCCGACCGCCGCCGTTGCCTCGACGACCGCTGGTGCAGGCTTAAGCGACGGATCGACACCGAACTTCATCGATACCTGTGCAGGCGCAGCCGGCTGGGGTTCTGCGACCGGCTTGGCTTCGACGACCGGCTTCGGCGCGGCAGGCTCTACGACCGCCGGATCCGCCACCGGCTCGATCGCCAGTACGACGGGCGCGCGACCCGGCGCCCGGGTCTCGATCTGGACGGTGCGGACGTTGGGCAGGATCTGCTTGAATTCGAGCACGAGTCGGTCGGCGTAATGATTGCGGACCCAGTTGGTCATGAACGCCGATGGGAGCGCGAGACGGATCGTGTCGTGGTCCTCGCCCGGGATCAGCTCGATCGGTTTCAGCCACTGCTCGAACAGCCGCGCGCCCGCCGACTCGCGCAAGGACGCACGCACGCGGGCCCAGGCCTTCTCGGCCTCGGTCGCGTGGGTCATCGGTCCTTGCCACTTCGTCACGCGCACACTTCTCCGACCCCGCACGACAGGCGTGCAGGTGACATAGTCCCGACAGAAAATGGCCCCCAGACGACCCTAAGGGTCATCCGGCATCTTCGCCCTGTTTGTTGATGCAGCGGTGGAAACCACCGTCGCTGTGAGCCCCGTTATGAAGCGATCAGCGATCCGAGCAAGGCCCCGACGCGTCACATTTTCGAAATAAAGCGGGTTGACTTGATCAAGCCGCGGAAATGCGTCGATATTTTTATAAGTCGCTGTGTTTACGCATTTTTTGCAATTTCGGCGATTGCATGACGTGATTCTCTCGCACACGAATCGTGGCGAATCCTAGGGTTATGCGGACTCTCCGGAGGTTCCCTTCGCACACGCAAAAAACCCGCCGGGAATGTCCCGACGGGTGATCCGCTTTCGACAGTGATCGTTCGCTTAGGCGAGCCCGGTCACGGCCTTGGTCAGACGCGCGAACTTGCGGCTCGCGGTGTTCTTGTGCAGCACGCCCTTGGCGACGCCACGCTGCAGCTCAGGCTGTGCGGCCGCGAGTGCGGTGGTCGCTGCGCCCTTGTCGCCCGACGCCAGTGCGGCCTCGACCTTCTTGATGAAGGTACGGATACGGCCGACTCGGTTGCCGTTCACTTCCGCGCGACGGTCGTTGCGACGGATACGCTTTTTCGCCTGCGGCGTGTTCGCCATGAAGCCCTCTGGATGTTCGAATGAATAAAAAGGGGCGCCGGATTGCTCCTACGCCCTCTCGAAGCCGCGGCCCTACTCACTTTGCTCCTGCGCGTCAACCGAAACGCTCAGCCGCGCTGACACTTCGGACACCAGAAGGTCGAGCGCCCGCCTTCGGTGCGGCGCTTGACGGTGGAGCCGCATTCGCACGCCCCACCCTCGCGACCATAGACGCGCCATTGCTTGGAAAAATAGCCAAGTTCGCCGTCCGGCCGCACATAATCGCGGAGCGACGACCCACCCGCCAAGATCGCCGCCGTCAACACTGTCCGAATCGCCTCGACCAGCCGCTCGAGTCGAAACAGCGAGATCCGTCCCGCCGCCCGGCTAGGCGCGATCTTCGCCATGTGCAGCGCCTCGCACACATAGATGTTGCCGAGACCCGCGACGATCCGCTGGTCGAGCAGCATCGCCTTGATCGACGCCCCCCGCCCTTCGAGCGCCTCCAGCAGATACGCGGCGGTCAGGTCTCGCCCGAGCGGCTCGGGCCCCATGCTGAGGAACGGGGGGTAATTGGCGATGTCCTCGGTCGCCCAAAGATCGAGAAAGCCGAATCGCCTTGGGTCGTTGAGCGCAACCGTCCGGCCCGCCGCGGTGCCGATCAGCAGGTGATCGTGCGCGAGCAGTTCGCTCGGATCGACTCGCCAGCGCCCCGACATGCCGAGGTGGAAGATCAGCGTATCCCCGCGATCGGTATCGATCAGGCCGTATTTGGCGCGCCGCCCCAGCGTCGTGACGGTCGCCCCGGTCATCCGCTGGCGCAGGTCGACCGGGATCGCTTTGCGCAGGTCGGCGCGGCGTGGCTCGACCGAGGTCAGGCGCTGGCCCTTGAGCACGGGCTCCAGCCCGCGCACGGTGGTTTCGACTTCTGGTAATTCTGGCACGCTTTGCAGCTAGGTTGCGTTTGCTCGCGCCACAAGGCGCGGCTAGAGCGCAGGATATGAACGACTTGATCGCGCCCGCGCCCGCTTCGACGCCCGATACCGTCTCCTTCGGCTACGAAGACATTCCCGCCACCGAGAAGACCGCCCGCGTCGGCGGCGTCTTCTCGAACGTCGCGGGCAAATACGATTTGATGAACGATGCGATGTCGGGCGGCATGCACCGCCTGTGGAAGGACCGCTTCGTCCGCCGCGTGAAACCGCGTGAAGGCGAGCAGATCCTCGACATGGCTGGCGGCACC
>JAJNQF010000438.1 GCA_021154945.1 Sphingomonas sp. | reverse complement strand
TTCCCCGAGAAGGTCCCCGCCAAGCTCAAGGACGCCGTCAGGTCGCCTGACCCGGCCTGCTGTCAGGGAGCGGCCGTCAAGTCGCGACGAGGACGAGCCGCGCTCGCCGGATGGGAACCTTCCCCGCCTTGGCCGGCGGATAGGAACTCCAAAACCCTGATTTTCACATGGCGCGAGATGATCGGACATCGCGCCTAGTCCGTCCGCAGCAATCGCGACGCGGGAGAGTGTTGTTCCATCATGCCCCCGTGCCGCGCGACCCCGATCACATGTTTCGTGCGTCGAGATCGAGTTCAACCTCGAGGAACCAGAGGACTGGAAACCGCGCGCTCGACCAAGGATCGGCCGGGCGGCGGGGAACGGGACGCACCCGCGAACGGCACAAGGGGCTGTCCTGCGCTCACGAGAGCGGTGATCGAGGGAGCCGTGACGGGATCGGAGCGGGTTGGCTCGCGCTACGGCACGCCGACGGCGCGATCCACGACTCTGCCAAGATCTCATCGAACGCCCGGGCTCGCCTCCGGCAACGAGCGAACGGCCGACGACCGAACTCGCGTTCAGCCGCCGGATGAACTTGCGTTCAGCCGACGGAAGACGCTAGCGTCCGCCATGCCCGGGTCCACCCGGACTTTCCCGGGGTCTCTCGCGCCTCGCCTTCTCGAAGCACTCGGCGACAGTCCGGCCGTCCTCAGCCACGGTCCGCGCCAAAGCGGCGAGACGACGCTCACGCGCTCCGTCGGCGAGCCCCGCGGCGATCGCTGACCTTCGCCCATGACCCATCCGCATCCGGCGACTTCGGCTCTCGTGGGCGCACCACGCGTGGATGAGGCGAACCAGTGCATCTGGTGGGGCGATCGGCGCGTCGATCTGACGCCGAAGGCATTCCTCGTCCTCCGCCGCCTGCTGCAGCAACCGAATCGGATCGTGACCAAGCGCGAGCTCCTCGATGCCGCATGGCTCGATACCCACGTCAGCGATGGCGTGCTCACGCTGGCGATCAACCAATTGCGCGAAGCCTTGGGCGACGACGCGCGCCAGCCGCGTTTCATCGAGACCGTCCATCGACGTGGATACCGCTGGATCGGTGACCGTCAGGCAGCCGGCGTCGGGTCCGCAGTCCCGGCGCACGATGCCGCAACGCCTGGCGTCCTGCACCCGGCGCCCGATTGCGTCGGGCGCGAGGTGCCGCAGCGGCAGCTCGAACGGGCTCTCGCGCGCGCGGCGGGCGGGAGCCGGCAGGTGGTCTTCGTCACCGGTGAGCCCGGCATCGGCAAGACCACGCTCGTGGATCACTTCCTCGCGGGCCTGCGAAGGGGAACGGCTGCCGACCCTGGATCCCAGGCGGCGCTGCTCGCGCGCGGCCAGTGCGTCGACTGCTACGGCGCCAGCGAGGCGTACATGCCGCTGCTGGAAGCGATGGAACGCCTGTGCTGCGAGTCGGGCAGCGCGGAGCCCGTCATCCAGTTGCGCCGCCTGGCGCCGACCTGGTTGCTGCAGCTGCCGCGACTCCTGCACGCGGGCGAACAGGACGAGCTGCGCCGCGGGCTCGCCGGATCGGGCAGCGAACGCATGGTCCGCGAGCTGCTCGGCTTCATCGCCGAGCTCACCGCCGGCCCCACGCTGGTGCTGGTGCTCGAGGATCTGCATTGGAGCGATCACGCCACCGTCGCTGCGCTCGCTGCGATGGCGATGTCGCGCCAACCCGCGCGTCTCCTCGTGATCGCGAGCTATCGCCCCGCCGACGCCATCGCCCAGCAGCACCCGGTGACTCGGCTGAGGCACGAGCTGACGGCCAAGGGGCAGTGCTCCACGATCGCCCTGGACGGACTGACGACCGATGCCATCGGCACCTATCTCGACCACCGATTTCCGCGCCATCGGTTGCCGCCCGAGCTGGCCCCGCAGCTGCGGGCGACGACGTCGGGAAATCCCCTGTTCCTGCTGAACGCCCTTGCCGACTTCGAGCAGCGCGGCTGGCTGCAAGAGCGCGACCGCGTCTGGGAGTGCATGGTGAGCCTCGCCACGCTGGCCGCCGCGATCCCCGATGGGTCGCGCCAGATGATCGGCTTTCGCCTGCAGCAGCTTCCGGCGACGGATCGCGATCTGCTCGAGACGGCGAGCGTGGTGGGACAGAGCTTTGCGACGCAGGCCCTGGCGGCCGTCCTCGAGCGATCGCCCGCCGATGTCGAGGTCGCGTGCGCGCGCCTGGCGCACGCGGCGCAGTTCCTCCACCCGGGCCAGGTGACGACCTGGCCGGACGGCACCGCCGGGATGGAGCACGCGTTCCGTCACGCGCTCTATCAGCAGGTGCTGTACGCGAACGTCACGCCGGCACGGCGGCAGGGGCTGCACCAGCGTGTCGCCGCGTGCCTGGAGAAGGCGTTCGCCGTCCAGCCGGATCGCGTCGCATCGCAGTTGGCGCTGCAATTCGAGCGCGGGGCCGACGCACCGCACGCGGTGCACTATCGCCGGCTCGCGGCGCAGCAGGCGATGGATCGCTACGCCTACGACCAGGTCATCGAGCACCTGCGGACGGCGCTCGACGATCTCTCGCATGCGCCGGCGGGGAGCGAGCGCGACGCGCAGGAGCTGATGATCTGCGCCGGTCTGCTGCAGCCGATGTTTGCGCGGTTGAGCACGAAGTCGACCGAGCTCCTGCACGTCGTCGAGCAGATTCAGACCATCTCGGCGCGCGGCGAGACCACGCTGGAGCTGCTCGTCTCCCTCGCCATGCTCACCGGCCATCACTCGATGTGCGGCGACATGCGGGCGGCGCGATCGGTCGGCGAGCAGATGCTGATGCGAGCCGAAGCGGTGCCCTGGGGTGGCGCGATGGCGATGGTCGCGCGCGGCGTGGTCGGCTACTGCCAGCTCCGGCAAGGGGAGATTGCTGCCGGGGTCGAGAATCTCGAGGCATCGATGGACCTGCCCGACATGGGCCCCGCGATGCCGCTCGATCCCGGCATCATCACGACCATCGAGGCGGCGTTCGGTCATTGCCTGCTCGGTCGTCCGCAGCGCGCGCGCGAGCTGTTGCATGGCGCGCTGCAGCGGGTCGAAGCGGCGCGGCATCTCCCGACCCTGGTGCACGTGCTGCTCGGTGGAATCCGGATCGGCGTGGCACTGCGCGATGACGAGCTGCTCGAGCGCTACGCTGCGCGCATCGCATCGCTGCCCGAGCAGTTTCAGGAACAGTGGGGCGCGTGGGCGGAGATCTCCCGCAGCTTCACGGAGGCCAATAGAAGCCGATCCGACAGCGCCGACCGGATCCTGCACGGCGAGCAGAGCTTGCTGCACGCCGGAACGCCCTTCTACCGGTTGCTCTGTGCCCTGATCGCCACCACCGCCCTCGTCGCCAGCCGTCGTCTCGACGAGGCCGACGGCCACGTCGCCGATGCCCTCACCCTCGTCCGCGAGAGCGGCGAATCCTGGTGCGAGGCCGAGCTGCACCGATTGCAGGCCGAGGTGTGCCTCGCTTCACGCATGCAGCACGCGGCGACGAGCAAGAAGCGGCAGAAGCTCGGCGCCGACGCCGAAGCGCACCTGCGGCGCGCCCTCGACGTCGCTCGCCGCCAGGGCGCCAGGTTGTGGGAGCTGCGGACCGCGGTGAGTCTGGCGCGCCTGCTGTCCGAAGGCGCGCGTGCCGCGGAGGCGCGCCACCTGTTGCGCGACGTGTGCGGCGAGCTCAGCCCGGACGAAGATCTCCCCGATCTGCGCGCGGCGCAGGATCTGCTGCAGTCGTCGTAGAGCGATGCGGTGACAGCGGGCAGGGCCGATGACCTACCCGTTGCTGCCGTAGTACTCGCAATGCCTTCCCGCGCCGGGGGCCGCACCAAACGTGGTGTGGGTGCATGAGATCGGCCCGTCCGT
The DNA here is from genome assembly GCA_021154945.1 of Sphingomonas sp. Classification (GTDB taxonomy): domain Bacteria; phylum Pseudomonadota; class Alphaproteobacteria; order Sphingomonadales; family Sphingomonadaceae; genus Sphingomonas. The sequence goes on along the minus strand of JAJNQF010000438.1, from coordinate 6,194 downwards.
ATCGGTCCTGTAGTAGCTCCCGGGGACGCCGAAGCGCACGGTTCGCGGTCCGGAGAAGGAGCACGTGCCTCCCTCGCTCGCGCAGATGGTCCAGCCCGGCTCGGGCTGTGGAGCCTCGGTCGACGGCAAGCCGTTGGCCGCTTCGATCGTGCACTCCTCGCCCTGGATGTGCCCGATCCGCTGGCAATCGGTGGACATCTGCAGGGTCAGAGACGACGAAGCGTACTCGAACTGGAACCACTTCTGGGTCGATTGGAACGGGAAAACGTTCGACTGAATCGTCAACGACACCCGCCAATTGGGATCCCCGCCTGCTTCGCTGTCCTCCACCGATGGAAACGAATGGGGAAGAATCGTCAGCACCGCACCGTGATAGCCCGTGATGCCGGCCGCGGCGTATGGCGTAGCGCTCAGTCCCGGTGGCCGAAAGAGCTCCCAGCGGAAGGATGGCGGCGGATCGCCGGGGCATGCCGCCCCATCGACGGTGGCACTGGCATCGAAGTCGTTGGTGATGGTGCCGTCGAGCCCAGTGGTCTCGCATCCGCCGCCGAGGACGTTCTGCGGGTCGCAGTGCTCCGAACCCGGAGCGGGAGGCAGCAGCACGATCTTCGGGTCGACGTCTTCGTTGACGACGACGTGCGCGATGATCGGGCCACTGGCGGTGCACGCCGTCGGCGTCTCGGTGGGGGTGGCGGAGGGGGTTTCGGTCGGGGTCGGGGTCGCCGTGTCGATCGGAGTCGCTGTTGGAGCGGGCGTCGGGGTCGGCGTCGGCAGGCACGCGCCCGAGTCGAGTCGGTCGACCAGATAGTCGGCGTTGCCATCGCCGGCATCGACGCAAGTGCCGTAGTCGGGGCACGCCACGCGCACCTGGCGCCCCTTGCTCTGACACCCTGCCGCCGGACGGATGGCGCAACCAATCTTGCCGCTGGGGGGCGTCTGGATGCACGGCACCGCCTGGAGATGCGGCTTGCGGCCGCAGGTCGACGCCTGGAGGGCGCCCTTGACCCGCGACTTGCACTTCGCCCGTAGCGCTCCAGTGTCGAGGGCGGCGTCGATCTCACGCTTGACGCAGCGGAGGTAGTCGCTTCGGCTTTTCCCCTTCGTGCCGTCGAAGCTGGCGCAGGGGCAGGCGGTGTCGATCCCGGTACGGAGAGCGATGATCGCGGCCGCATCCGCCTGGACCTCGGGGTCGCTGCCGGTGAGGCAGGTGGCGTCGCTCCAGGCGGGCATCGCAAACGCCATCAGCAGCGCCATCGCGGCGACGATCTGACGCATGAACCCGAGCAGCTCGGCGACCGAAACGAAGCGCGCCGACTGTCCGGAGGTGATGTGCTCGACCCGGCCGCAAGCGGCTTCGGGCCCCGCCTCAGTCGAGGTCAGATGGACGACGAACGCCGCGTCGACTGAAAGGGGGATACCGGTGGCGGTAGGAATCGGATCGTTCGGCATGCCCCGCACCCTACGGATCGGCGCCGGCGGAGTCCTTAGGATGATCTTAGGTTGTCGTTAGCCTTGATGAGACGGCGCGCACGCGGAGCGAGATCGTCGCCTTCCTCTATGGCCACGAGTGGGCGCTCGGCGACGGCTGGCTCGATCCTGCGCTAGGCTGCGCTACGTTCACCTCCTCGCGTCGCCGACCTCGATCTTCCGTCCGAAGCTGGTCGCGACGTGCGGAAGAACGCGATGCGACCCCGGCTCGCATCCGCGCCCGCGGTGGCGGCGCCGACGCCGGACGCGGCGCCGGCCGCGCCCTCCGCCGCGGGTGCCCGTGGTAGATGTCCGCCTCGCCGCCCACGAGCACGTACCGCACGCGATGTTTCTCGAAGACGAGAAGTGGTCGGAAAGACCAATTACCGGACATCGCGTTTCACCGGACTGGGCTCCGCCCGGCGCCCGCAAAGTACGGCCGGTCCCGTCGGCGCGGCATGTGGTCAGATCATCGCCCTTTTACGATCATCGCACCGATGCGATGGTGACGCGTGGTCGAACTCGAGCTGCACGACGAGGTGGCCGAGTGGATGGACTCGCTCGACGAATGTCGAGTGGAGGCGGACGGTCGTGGTGATCGACCGGCTCGTCGCGCCAGGGTCGTTGGCGAGGATGCCTTGTCGAAGAGTCTCGGCGACGGACTGTTCGAGCTGCGCTTCACGCTCGGCCCAACGGCTCGGCGCATCACGTACCGGTTCACCAAGGACGGCCGGATCATTCTGCTCACGACCTTCCGCAAGCAGCGCAACAACGAGCGCAACGAGATCGCCCGGGCCCGCAAGGTCGCCGAGGACTGCGCCGAGCACTACCCGTGAAGGAGACGACCGTGGCCAACTACTCCCGCTGGGACGACATGAAGACGAAGCGCCGGGGTCCCGACGCCGAGACCCGCGCCGGCGTCGAGCAGGACCTCGCGCTCGGTCAGCTCATCTACGACCTCCGTACCGAGGCCGGGCTGAGCCAGAGAGAGCTCGCCGAGCGGATGGGCACCACCCAGTCGGTGATCTCCCGGCTCGAGGAGGGAGGGGGAGCGCGCAACCGCCTCGACACCCTCGCCCGGGTCGCCACCGCGCTCGATCGGCACCTGGTCGTGTCGTTCCCCGAGAAGGTCCCCGCCAAGCTCAAGGACGCCGTCCAGGTCGCCTGACCCGGCCTGCTGTCAGGGAGCGGCAGTCAAGTGGCGACGAGGACGCCGCGCTCGCCGGATGGGGACCCTCCCCCGCCTCGCCCGGCGGATAGGAACTCCAAACGGCCGATTTCACATAACGCGGGCGAGGTTACCGGACATCGGGCCTACAGGGGCATGCTCCGCCCCGCGCCCGCAGAGTACGCAGGACAAAGCGCCTGCCAAAGAAAATCTGGCCGCGACGTCGTCGCGCCTCCTTGATCGCGCCCCAACGCCCCGGAACCGGCCAACGGTCTTCGACAGCCGCCACCCAACGATCGTCCGGTCCCAGCAGTCGATGATCGCCGTCAGGTGACACCAGCCGTCGCGACGCAGAAGACGTGCGTCGCATCGACCGCCCAGCGCTCGTTCGCCTTGCTCGCGGGACATCACAGGTAAAGCTAAAGCCATGCCGCACACATCCACAACACTAGCCACATCGGCGTTAGAACCAGAATAAGCTGAACTACAGGCCTGGTAGCACTGATAGCTGGGAGGTGGCGAAAAGCCCGCCGTCCTAATCGAGACATCCAACCCAGCCAAAGGAAGCCCAATATCAGTCCATAGACCGCGACGGAACTCCCGAGTACGCTAACCCAATACGCCTGTACCCAGACGATCGCCGCACCGTGCGTGTGAGTATCGGCCTTGGCTTCCAGCAGTGCCTTGAGCATGCTGTGCGCAAAGGTGTCACTACCCTCTTGTCGCAAATAGACACCGTTCTCGATCTCCTCTGGCACCAACAGCATCGGGCGCCACCACAAAGGCTCGGATAGTTGACCAATAAGAGCAGTCGCAACGGCCAAGGTGGTCGCAACGACGTGGCTACGATTTAACGTGCCTTCAAACTGGAGAACATGAGTGTATTCTGGGCGCCGATAGCCATTGGAGCACAGCTCTTTAGGAATACAGTTCTGCTGCCATGCGCGGTCGTATTGCAGCAGGCGAAAGCGGCCGTCGAAGGCATTCCGCAGATAGACAAGGCGCGAGAAGGCAGGAAGGTCCTCGGTAGCCAAATCGAACTGGTGACTAGAGGTCCCGGTTTGAACGACACCATCGCCTATTGGAAATTGCAGATGCCCAAGAACCATTTCATCCACAGGGTCCCACTCACGCCACCTCTCCCATGAAACGCGCACCTTACGTCCAGTGGCTGATTCGTCGGAGGTCTCATCAGACCTACTATCATCGACAGCGAGAGTCACTTCGACTGGAGTCAGCTTCGGGGCCCGGAGCCAGCTATGAAAGTAGACTAGGCCGAGAAGTGCCGGGACATTTAGCGCGACGAACAAGGTGGCCGTCAGTACACAGTTCGCATAGGCGATGATTAAAAATGCAACTACTCCCTGCGATTGGCGGAGGAGCTGCAAGAAAAAGCGTGTTTGCGCGATCGACAATAGCGTGACTGGCGAATTCCAGGCGAGAAGAAGCGCGGTGTCGATCCAAGCGCCACGGTACCCAATGATGTCTTCGGCAAAGGAAAAGGCGGGGAACACAAGTGCCATGTAGAGCCAGAACCCAGAAAACACCCCAAATAGAAGAATCGCGGACAGCAAGAGCCCTCGGATCGAAATATATCGCGCACCGAACAGTCTATCAAAAATTAGATCGACCGTGTCTTTGACTGTCGCCGCACGGGGCGGCGAGGCTGCGCTCGCGCGGTCACTGACATTAAGTGCGTCAGCGAGGCGCTGTTTGGCGTTACCCGGGAGAAGTCTATCAATAGCGTCCGCGATCGTGAGGAGGGTCGCCAGGAAAGCGAGGAAGCCTACGATGCCGGGGACAATCTGGGTCATCACTCAGTGACCAACCGAACGACAACGCCGCCAACGCGAGGTTGTCGCGATGAGACTCGCGAAATCCTCGTCGGGCTCAACGCGACACCACCTGCCCGCGCGTGCGTGGCCGGCGCCCGCCGCGACTGCCCAGGCCCAAAGGAGACAACTCACCTGAGTAGAGTCCGGGACTAGACTCCTCGGACCGACGCCTCGCTTCCGCGCTTCCGCGCCGATCCGAATCAGCGACCTTGTCGAATTCCGCACGATCCGAGCCCGATACCGCATCCTGCAAATCGAAGAGGAGGGCCGACGCTTGCGTGAAAGTCTCGGCTGCGTCTCCTAGTCTTCGATCCCGTAGCTGTGCGTGACCTAGCCGATTATTCAGTATACAGCTTCGCCTTGTCTCTAACGGACTCGGCTCGATTGATCGCGCAACGCTGTCGTATAGCGCAGCAGATACTGCCGGGCTAGCGTCAGATGTTGGCAAGCCCCCATCCCACTTCTCGACAAGCGTGAGTTCTTGAACACTTCCCAGGCAATCTCAGCAGCCCTTCGTTTTTCCCGGAACTCCCGAACGGCTTTTCCCGCGATCGCATACTGGCCGAACTTTAGAAAGGCAAACGACTACATTTAGCGAAGCAATTGCGCCCTGGAGAGATCGAGATCGCGGATCATCCGAGGGCATTTCGACGGGGCCGCGACGTCCACGATTCCGCCAATCTGCGCCGAATAGTCAACTAGCAGGTCCATGCTCCCCATTGCTAGCTCCACAACTCGCCCCACACTCTGATCCGCCGCTGTCGACGCAATACTTTTTCGCACATAACTTAGGAACTTGTTACTCGTAGCACCTCGTCGTGCCATCCGTCGACGACATACGACGTATCGGCAGCACCCGAAAGGTGCGCGCTGTCAGTCCGCACCCGTCCATCTCCGTCGTCGTTTCTCACCAAGCGGATCGATGAGGCGGTTCCGGTAGGGCACAGGACAACAGCAGCAGTATTGGCCAGGTGATCAGCAAAGAAGTAGCGCGCCTTTTGCCGCAGCAGACTCTCGTTGCTGCAAGATGTTCCCGCGCTGAGCGGGGCGGATAGGCACTCCAACGGCCTGATCTCACATAGCGCGCGATTATCGGACATCGGGTCAACCGGGCCATGCTCCGCCCAGCGCCCGCAGAGTACGCAGCGGACAAAGCGCCTGTCAAAGAAAATCTGGCCGCGACGTCGTCGCGCCTCCTTGGTCGCGCCCCGACCGGGCTGGAACCCGGCCAACGAGACGCACAACGACCGCCCGACTCACGTCGGCAGCCGCGTCGAGCGATGACGACACCCGCGTCACGCCCAGTCGCATGACTCCAGCGTGAGACAGGGCGGTGACCGCGGCGGCCGCGGCGGCGCGATCGAGGTCGGGAGCCCGAGGTGGCCGAGGATCCGCCGGACCACCTCCGGGTCGTCGATCGCTGCGACGAAGCGCAGCCGGCCGCCGCAGCGCGCGCAGTGCATGACGTCGATCTCGAACACCCGGCGCAACAGGTCCGCCCACCGGCCCCAGCCGCTCTTGCGCGGCATTGCCGCCCCTACCCCACCATCGATCGGGGGCGATCGGCCGGCCTCGGGCCAGGACGGAGATCCTTCGGACGGACCAGGAGCCGAGCCGTTCGCGGCAGAGTCTTCGGCGATCTCGCGTGCCCGTGCCACTGCGGCGCGCCGCCGTGCTGCATGGGGCGCGAACACTACGTGGTACAGCAGCAGATTGACGCGCGG
>JAJNQF010000425.1 GCA_021154945.1 Sphingomonas sp. | reverse complement strand
ACCTCGCCTTCCCCGTCCACGACCTGACCGCAGCCCGCACCTTCTACGGCGCCACGCTAGGCTGTCGCGAAGGCCGCTCCAGCGACCATTGGATCGATTTCGACCTGTTCGGCCACCAGATCGTCGCGCATCTCGACCCCTCGGCCAAACCCGTCGCGGTCGCGAATGCGGTCGATGGCCACGCCGTCCCCGTGCCGCATTTCGGCGTCGTCCTGACGATGGACGACTGGACCACGCTGTCGGAACGCGTCACCGCCGCGGGCGTAAAGTTCGGGATCGCGCCATACATCCGCTTCAAGGGCGAGCCCGGCGAGCAGGCGACGATGTTCTTTTGCGATCCCAGCGGCAACGCTCTCGAGTTCAAGGCGTTCGCCAACGACGACATGCTTTTCGCGACTTAAGGACTATTCATGGCCAACCCCATCACCGTCGACGTTCCCCATCAGCTCGGCAAGGCGGCAGTCCGCGCGCGGCTCGACGGCGGGATCGACAAGATCAGCGCTAGCATCCCCGGCGGCTCGGTGACCGATCATCGCTGGGACGGCGACACGCTGCACTTCACCATCCAGGCGATGGGCCAGACGATCGCCAGCGCGGTCACGGTGTTCGAGACCAACGTCCATGCGGTCGTCGACCTGCCCGGCATCCTCGGACTGTTCGCAAGCAAGATCCAGGACATGATCCGCAAGGAGGCGCCGAAACTCCTGCGCTGACCCCGACTAGCGGACACAGACGAGGCGCCGGGAGCGGATCAGGCCTCTGGCGCGCGCCGATACAGCGCAAACGCAGCCTTGGCGCCGGCGACCGCGTCCGCGACCCAGGCCTCGTCGGCAGGCTGCCGGTCGATCGCGGCCAGCAACGCGCGCCATTCGCCCGACAGATGTTTCGCGCCGAGATACGCCGACGGCATGTCATCGGGTACCGATCGCGACAACATGATGCCGCCGAGCCGCGAGCCCTCGACCACGTACATCGCACCCCAGCCGGCCGCTTCGCTCGGCGCCAGGTCGAAGGCCATCGGCGTCGGCATCTCCTCGCCCAGCGCGGCGAGATCGGCGGCAAGCGCCTCACTCCGAGATCGGACCGCGGCAAGACCCGGAATGCCGTCCAGCCAAGCCTCCACGGCCGGCAACGCCCTGGCATGCGCGAGCAGGAACGCGCGGTAATCGTCCGCATCGTTCAGATCATAGCGCCCGAACCCGGCATCGACCGCGTCGTGATCGCTCGCTGTCGCCGCCCGGAGGCGCGCGACGGTCGAAAGCCCCTCCGTCAACAGCAGCGCCCGCCGCCCTTGCTGCCGTACCGAGCCTCCTGCCGATCGCGGAAGAACGCGCGTTCGTCCATCGGCGCGCGGTCCGGATGGCGCTCCGCCATGTGCTGGCGATAGGCGGCGTAGGACGGCACGCCGACCATCAGCAGCGCGGTCTCGCGCGCCTTCGCATAGAGCGCGCGGATCATTCCGCGGCCACCAGTTGCGGCGGGACTTCGGTGACCGTCGGCCGGTCGATCTTCAGCGCGGCGAGACACGTGCGGATGCCGAAGAACACGATCGACAGCACCACGGCGAGGAACAGAGCGCACAGCCCGGCGTCGATCCGGTCGTTGAGCACGATCCGCTGCATCTCCGCCATCGTCTTGGCGGGCGCGAGCAACTCACCCCGCGCCGCTGCCTCTGCAAACTTCGAGGCGTGCGCGAGGAAGCCGACCTTCGGATCGCTCGCGAACAGCTTCATCAGCCCGGCGGTGATCGTGCACAGGCACAGCCACGCGGCGGGCAGAATCGTCACCCACGCGTAACGCTGACGCTTCATGCGGAACAGTACGACCGTGGCCAGCACGAGCGCGACCGCGGCGAGCATCTGGTTCGAGATCCCGAACAGCGGCCACAGCGTATTCACGCCGCCGAGCGGATCGGTGACGCCCTGGTACAGGAAGAACCCCCAGGCCATCACGCACAACGCGGTCGCGATCAGGCCCGGCACGATCGCGGAGGCATTGCGGAACGACGGTACCGCGAGCCCGATCAGGTCCTGCAACATGAACCGCCCGGCACGCGTCCCCGCATCGACCGCGGTGAGGATGAACAGCGCCTCGAACAGGATCGCGAAGTGATACCAGAACGCCTTCATCGCCTGCCCGCCGATCAGGTTGCTGAAGATCTCCGCCATCGCCACCGCCAGCGTCGGTGCGCCGCCTGTGCGGCTGACGATCGTGGTTTCGCCTACATCCTTCGCTGTCTGCGCGAGCAGTTCAGGCGTGATCGGGAAGCCCATCGCGGTGACCGCGGTGGCAGCGGACGCGAAGTCGGTCCCGACCACCGCCGCCGGGCTGTTCATCGCAAAATACACGCCGGGATCGAGGATCGACGCGCCGACCAGCGCCATGATCGCGACGAAGCTCTCCATCAGCATCGCGCCGTAACCGATGAACTGCGCGTCGCCTTCGCTGGCGATGAGTTTGGGCGTCGTGCCGCTCGCGATCAGCGCGTGGAAGCCGGAGACCGCACCGCACGCGATCGTGATGAACAGGAACGGGAAGAGCCCACCCGACCAGACCGGGCCGCTGCCGTCGATGAACGGGGTAAGTGCAGGCATCCGCAGCGGTGGGGCGACGACCGCGATGCCGATCGCGAGCGCGACGATCGCGCCGATCTTGAGGAAGGTCGAGAGGTAGTCGCGGGGGGCGAGCAGCAGCCACACCGGCAGGACGGACGCGACCGCGCCGTAGCCGACCATGAGGACGCAGAGCTGCACCGGGGTCAGCGTGAACAGCGGCGCGAGCGTCGGCGAGGCGGCGACAGTGCCGCCATAGACGATCGCGGCGAGCAGGCCGATGACGCCGAGAACGGAGACTTCGCCGACCTTTCCGGGGCGGATCCAGCGCGTGTAGATGCCCATCATGAACGCCAGCGGGATCGTCGCGGCGACGGTGAAGAGGCCCCATGGGCTGCCGGCGAGCGCGCGCACGACGATCAGCGCGAGCACGGCGAGGATGATGACCATGATCGCGAACGCGCCGATCAGCGCGATCACGCCGGGGACCGCGCCCATTTCCATGCGGATCAGTTCGCCGAGCGACCGCCCGTCGCGGCGCATCGAGATGAACAGGATCATGAAATCCTGCACCGCGCCCGCGAGCACGACGCCCGCGAGGATCCAGAGCGTGCCGGGGAGGTAGCCCATCTGCGCAGCGAGCACGGGGCCGACGAGGGGACCTGCACCGGCGATCGCGGCGAAATGGTGACCGAACAGCACGTTGCGGTCGGTTGCGACATAGTCGAGGCCGTCGGCTCTGCGGAGCGCGGGGGTTGGGCGGCTCGGGTCGAGCTGCATCACGTGCCGCGCAATGTAGCGCGCGTAGAACCGGTACGCGATCAGCTGGACCGAGACCGCAGCGGTGACGATCCACAGCGCGTTGACATGCTCGCCACGCTCAAACGCGACGACCGCGAGCGCGCAGGCGCCGAGTAAGGCCAGTGCGCCCCAACCGATCTTCTCGCGTAATGTCATGCGTGCGCCCTCCCGTGCGGTCCGTACCGGCGACATCGCGTATTCGGGAGGCGAGCGCTAGCCTAGATTAGCTTAGGCACCCGCCGCACAGCCCCACCCCGGCGAAGGCCGGG
>JAJNQF010000403.1 GCA_021154945.1 Sphingomonas sp. | reverse complement strand
ACGCGCTCGATGCGGTCGAAGGAAGACGCGCATGATTACCGCTACTTCCCCGATCCCGATCTGTTGCCATTGGTGCTCGACGATGCGTTCCTCGCCGAATGCCGGGCTTCGCTGCCGGAGTTGCCGGATGCGAAGCGGGCTCGGTACGAGGCGCTCGGGATCGCCCCGTATCAGGCGACCGTTCTGACCGCCGAGGTCGAGGCGGCACGCTGGTTCGATGCGTTGCTCGACGCGGGAGCGAAGCCGGCGGCGGCGGCAAACTGGACGACATCGGAGCTGTTCGGGGCATTGAACCGGACCGGCAAGGACATCGAGAACTCGCCGGTTTCGCCGGCTCAGGCAGCGGAACTGCTGGGACTGATCGCGGACGGCACGCTGTCGGGTAGCTTGGCGAAGCAGGTGTTCGAGGTGATGCTCGAGACCGGCGACGGCGCGGCGAAGGTGGTCGAGGATCGCGGGTTGAAGCAGACCAGCGATACCGGCGCGATCGAGAAGGTCATTGCCGAGGTGATGGCGGCGAATGCGGACAAGGTTGCCGATTAACGCGGCGGCAAGGACAAGCTGTTTGGGTTCTTCGTCGGGCAGACGATGAAGGCGATGGGGGGCAAGGCTAACCCCGCTGTCGTTAATGAGGTGCTGAAGGGCGCGCTTGGGGAGTCGGTGGCTTCGTAAGCTCTCGAACGTTTCTCCTGCTCGCCACCTCCCTCCCGCCCCTTGCCGTTCTCCCGCGAAGGCGGGAGTCCAGGGTAACCGAACGCAGCGCTGCTTGATTCCTGGGCCCCCGCGTTCGCGAGGGACCAGAAGGAGGGACATCTCTCCCAATCGCCACCACCCCGGCGAACGCCGGGGCCCAATTGGGGGACGTTGCTAACGGAGGGCAGCGCTTCGTTACTGCGGACGTTCTAATTGGGTCCCGGCCTTCGCAGGGGTGGTAGTTGAGTGAGGTGGGATCGAGTAAAACGCGAGGGCGAGGGCGAGGGCGAGGGCGAGGGCGAGGGCGAGGGCGAGGGCGAGGGCTGAGCGGCGGAGCCTTACGCCGCCACCTTTTGCGGATGATGCGGCACCAATATCAGCGTGTTCTCCTCCACGCGCCACGACGCCAGCCGCGACAGGAAGTTCATTCCCAGCACGTTGGTATCCCCGAACGCCGGCGAAACCACGACCTGCAAGTCGCGCGCGACGATCGCGCCCAGTTTCAACTCCGAGATGTTGCCGGTTTTCGCGGCGATAGACCCATTGGCGGTCTGCAACACGATCGGCACCACCCCGACGCGCGCCTCGATCCCCGCCGCGTCAGCCGTCTTCTCTGAAATCGCCGTGATCGTCGCGCCGCTGTCGATCAGCAACCGCTGGCTCACTCCGTCGATCGTCGCGCGCGCCCAGAAGTGCCCATCCGGCGACATCCGAATACGAACCTCGCCGCCGACCACCTGCTGGTCCTCGATCTTCAGGAACCGCGCGATCTTGCCGACATAGGGATCGAACTGGCGCCGCTGGTCGATCGCGACGAACAACAAGCCGACCATCACGAGCGTCATGCCGATATTCACGAGCGTTCGCACGATCGGAATGCGCTGCGCGACGACGAGCACGACGACGGCGATGCCGAGTGCGACATAGAGCGTGTGCGGTTGGCTGGGGTTGGGCAGCGTGAAGATCGACGGGTCCTGAAATAGAGGGAAACGCAGTATCTTAGCGTAGTCGTGGCAACCTGTATCGGTGCTGACCGGCGTGTGGCAGACCGGCGCTCGAAAAAAGGACCGATCCGAAACCGGCCGGATTGCCGTCCCCACGGATTGCGCGTGACCGTCGAACGCGCTTCACTGTGACCCGGGGGCGGCAGATGGCGATCAGATGGACAATGACGGTCGCGATCCTGACGCTCGTCATTGGTCAGGCGTCGCCCGCACCAAGCCAGTCCAGCGGCGAGCGCCGGCTTGCGGCGATGACGCCGGCGCAATTCCAGGCCCGAACGACGCTTCGTGACGACGCTCTGGACACCGTTGCGACGATCACCACCGCGAACGGATTTGTCGAGCGAAGGCCGCTGCTGGGGGCCGCGCACGATGACGTTTTTCTTCGAGCGTTCATCGACAAGACGACGGGGCGGGCCACGTATCAGGCCTATGTCAGGATACGGTATCGCGACTATGGCTGGGCGAACTGGAACACAGCCAATTATGCGACGCCTGCCGGGCCGCGTACGATAGCGACGCAACGGATGGCGCGCGTCAGGGCATCATGCCCGAGGGGCTACGCGTGCTTACGATCTGAGACCATCGGTTTTGCGATCGGCGCGCCCCTGTTGAGGGCCAACGCCAAACTGTACGTCGGCGATGGAGCGACGTCATGGCCATTCAAAATCTTGGCGCAAAACGGCGGCGAACGTTCGTTCCTGCTCTCGGGGGCGGAAATCGCCGGCCTGCTGATGGCGGTCGACGCCTATCGCACCGACCGCCATTTGCTGTCCTCTTAACGATTATTGCGCGTCGTCGTCCTGGTTCTTCACGACGCCACCGGTGCCACCGACGCCGTCAGGCAGTCCGCCGTCGGTAAACGTCTCGGGTTCGTCGCCGCCCTCGCCGCGCTCGACCGCGTCTGAGCGGGACCTTACAGCCTGTTTGATATCGCTGCGGGTATCCTCGTCACGATCCTCGGGAAGGGCGTCCGGGTTCGTGCCGGAGTGCGGATCGGCCATGCTCAAAACTCGGGCTGCACGGGTGCAGGATCGTTCGATGGCGTGCCCGGTGCTGGCACGTCGATATCCGGTGCAGGCGGATTGAACTCAGGCGGCGGTGCGGTCGGCTCGACGGGCGGCGTCGGGGTCGGGAATTCTGCCGGGGGTTGGGTAGCCATGATGTCTCTCCTTCTGGATGCTCAACGCCCGTAATCAGCGGGAGTTGCCTATGTGCTTGCCCCCGCATGCATCGTTGGTATAGACGCGCCCGCTACGGCGATGTCCTGTGCGGGCGTGGCGGAACTGGTAGACGCGCTTGGTTTAGGTCCAAGTATCGCAAGATGTGGGGGTTCGAGTCCCTTCGCCCGCACCAGCCCGCCGCGCAGGCGAGGCGACCGCCCGACGAATTATCCCGAATGCTCTTATAACAAAGGCCGGACATGCAGACTGTCGAGACGTTGAACGAGGGCCTCAAGCGCGCCTTTACGCTCACCATCACCGCAAAGGATATCGATGCCAAGGTCGATGTCGAGCTGAAGCGCCTCGCGCCGCAGATGAAGATGCCAGGCTTCCGTCCAGGCAAGGTGCCGGCGAACCTCATCCGCAAGATGCACGGCCCGGCGCTGACGCAGGACGCGCTGAACGCGGCGATCCAGGAGGGCGTCCAGACGCTCGTCGCCGAGAAGCAGCTTCGCCCCGCGATGCAGCCCTCGGTCGAGCTGGAAGACGGCTATGATCTCGGCAAGGACGCCGTGGTCAAGGTCGAGATGGAGGTCCTCCCGCAGGTCCCCGCTCCCGCGATCGACGGCCTGAAGCTCGAGCGCCTGACCGTGCCCGTCGCCGACGAGGCTGTCACCGAGCAGCTCCAGAAGTTCGCCGACCAGCAGAAGAAGTGGGACGACGCCAAGCCGACCTACAAGGCGAAGATGGGTGACCTCGTCACCGTCGATTTCGTCGGCAAGACCGCCGACGGCGTCGCGTTCGAGGGCGGCACCGGCACCGACATGGGCGTCGAGCTGGGCGCGGGTCGTCTGATCCCCGGCTTCGAGGATCAGCTCGTCGGCGTGAAGACCGGCGACGACAAGGTCCTGAACGTGACCTTCCCCGAGGAGTATCAGGAGAAGTCGCTCGCAGGTCAGCCCGCGACGTTCGACATCACCGTCAAGTCGGTGAAGACCGCGGGCGAGAGCAAGATCGACGAGGATCTGGCGAAGTCGCTCGGTCTCGAGAGCCTCGAGCAGCTTACGGGCTTGCTCAAGGGTCAGATCGAGCAGGAGCATAACGGTCTCACGCGCACGCACATGAAGCGCAAGCTGCTCGACCAGCTCGCGGAAGGGCACGACTTCGAAGTGCCGCCATCGATGGTCGAAGCCGAGTTCAACCAGATCTGGTCGCAGCTCCAGCATGAAGCCACCCACGAGGCCGATCCCGAGGCTGCGATGGCCGAGATGGAAGGCGAGCGCGACGATTACCGCAAGATCGCCGAGCGTCGCGTGCGCCTCGGCCTGCTCCTGTCCGAGATCGGTCAGGCGAACGGCGTCGAGGTTTCCAACCAGGAAATGCAGCGCCTGCTCGCCCAGGCTGCGCAGCAGTATCCCGCCGAGCAGCGCCAGCAGTTCATGCAGTACGTCCAGCAGGAGCCGATGGCGGCCGCCCAGCTGCGCGCGCCGCTGTACGAGGACAAGGTCGTCGACTTCCTGTTCGAGAAGGCCGAGATCACCGACCGCGAAGCCACGCGCGAGGAGCTTGAGGCGGCGATCGAGAGCGAAGACGGTTTCGCCAGCGGCACGCACACGCATGATCACGACAACCACAAGCCGAAGAAGAAGGCTGCCGCCAAGAAGCAGGCCGCTGCTTCGGACGAGGCCGTGACGGAAGAAGCTTCGGCTTCGGACGCGACGGAAGAGGCCAAGCCCGCGAAGAAGGCACCTGCCAAGAAGAAGGCGGCCCCTGTCGAGGCCGAGACGGCCGTGACGGAATCGTCGCCGGTTGCTGCCGAGAACGCAGAGGGCACCGAAGCCGCCGACGCACCGGCGAAGAAGCCGGCCGCGAAGAAGCCAGCTGCCAAGAAGGCTGCGACCAAGACCGAGGCGTAACGCCTTCCCGTCACCCCGGATCTGGTTCGGGATGACGGGTCGCACTGTACGACCCGTAAAAGGGGCACTTCCCCGGTGGAGGCCGGGGCCCAGTTGGAAAGGTAGCTGTAACGAGCCGCAAAGCTCCGTTATGGGCCTTCCCCAACTGGGCCCCGGCCTTCGCCGGGGAAGTGCGTTTTGGGATGGTGCGTTGACTGACGTTTCGACCGCTGCTCGATCTCCGATGTCGTCTTTCAACTCCGTAGGGCAGGGCATGACCGAACCGAGAATCGCCGTCCTGCTCCCGTGCTACAACGAGGAAGCCGCGATCGCGCAGACGATCGCCGGGTTCCGCGCCGCGCTGCCGGGCGCCACCATCTACGTCTACGACAACAACAGCGCCGACCGCACGATCGAGGTCGCGCGCGCCGCCGGTGCGGTCGTCCGGACCGAGCGCATCCAGGGCAAGGGCGCGGTCGTCCGCCGCATGTTCGCCGACATCGACGCCGACATCTACGTCATGGCCGACGGCGACGCGACCTACGACGCCGCCTCCGCACCGAATCTGGTAAAGCGCGTCCTCGACAAGCAGCTCGACATGGTCGTCGGCTCACGCATCAGCCAAGTCCAGGAATCATACCGCCGCGGGCACCGCTTCGGCAACGCGCTGCTCACCGGCATGCTCGCCCGCCTGTTCGGCCGCAGCTTCACCGACATCCTCTCCGGCTACCGCGTGTTCTCGCGCCGGTTCGTGAAGAGCTTCCCGTCGCTCTCGGCCGGATTCGAGATCGAGACCGAAATCAGCGTCCACGCGCTGGAACTGAAGATGCCGATCGGCGAGGTCGAGACGCCCTATTACGCGCGCCCAGAAGGCTCCGAATCGAAGCTCAGCACCTATGGCGACGGCTGGCGCATCCTGCGGACGATCATGACGCTGTACCGGATCGAGCGCCCGCTCTGGTTCTTCGGCGCGATCGGCAGCGTGTTCGGACTGCTCGCGCTGAGCCTCGGCATCCCGCTGGTGTTGACCTATATCGAGATCCACCAGGTCCCGCGCTTCCCGACCGCGATCCTGATCACCGGGCTCGGCATCTTCGCCGCGCTTAACGTCTTCACGGGGTTGATCCTCGACACGGTAGTAAGAGGCCGCCGCGAAGTCCGCCGCCTCGCGTACCTAGCCTACCCCGCCCCAGGCCTCTGACTCCCTCGCCCCTCAATTCTTGTGATCCTCCCCCGCAAGGGGGAGTGGCTGGCCCTTGCCAGACGGAGGGGGAGGTAGCCGATAATCGCGGTTCCGTGTCCTCCCCC
>JAJNQF010000397.1 GCA_021154945.1 Sphingomonas sp. | reverse complement strand
GATGCACGTCGTTGGCAAGACCTCCCAATTGGGCCCCGGCCTCCGCCGGGGTGGTGCGCGGGTGGTTTGGTGAGCGTTTTAAAGCCTCGCGCGTTTGAGGCCCACGGAAGGAACCCCATGACCGACCTGATCACCATCGCCAACACCCACCTGACCGCCAAGATAAACCCGCACGGTGCCGAACTCACCCACCTCCACGACGCCGATGGCCGCGAGTTGATGACCAATGCCGACCCGGCCTATTGGACCGGCCACGCGCCGATCCTCTTCCCGGTCGTGGGCGTCGTCAACGAAGGCGTCATCCGCCTCGACGGTCAGGCCTACCCGATGCAGAAGCACGGCTTCGCCCGCCACTCGACGTTCGAGGTCATCGCGCAGACCGAAACCTCCGCCACCTTCCGCCTCTCGGACAGCGAAGAAACGCGCGCCGCCTACCCCTTCGCCTTCGCCGTCGACATCGTCTTCACGCTCGACGGCGCGACGCTCGCGATCGAGGCGCGCATCCACAACCGCAGCGACGCGCCGATGCCGGCGAGCTTCGGCTTCCACCCCGCCTTCGCCTGGCCGCTTCCTTACGGCGAGGCGCGCGCAGACCACCGCATCACGTTCGACGCCGACGAACCCGGCAAGCTCAAGGCGATCAGCCCCGACGGCCAGATCGCCGTCGACGAACGCCCCTCGCCGGTAGAGGACCGCGTGATCGTGTTGCGCGACGACCTGTTCGCGAAGGATGCGCTGGTCTGGGACCCGATCCACTCCGACGCCGTCACCTATGGCGCGAAGACTGGCCCGCAGCTGAAGATCGCCTTCCCCGACACCCCAAAGCTCGGCATCTGGACCAAGCCCGGCGCGGCCTACGTCTGTGTCGAGCCCTGGCACGGCATCGCCGACCCCGAAGGTTATACCGGCGACTATCGCGCCAAGCCCGGTGTGTTCGAGATCGCGGCGGGCGACACGAAGAGCATCACCATGAGCGTGACGTTGGCCGCCGAGCACTGACGGGCTCCCCTCCCTGAAAGGGAGGGGCAGGGGGTGGGTAGGTTTCCGCATCAAGGCACGGTCGCGGCTCAAGCTGACCGACCCACCCCCAACCCCTCCCTTCCAGGGAGGGGAGAGCGCTCCGTTTCAGGCAAGGCCGGCGTTCGCTCCGAATAGAAAGGGCGGGTTCCTCAGCAAAGCAACATCACCCCCCGCTCCAAGCCCCCTCTGTCCTACACGCCCCACATCTGCCAAGAGCGGCGCCAAGCCCGCCGCGTTTTCCAACTGCATCCCACCGCATCGCGCGCGGACTGCATCTTGGCCTAACCCGGCCTAACCTTCTTTTTCCAAGCGAGCCCAAACTCGCGCCCCGGACCACGCCATGACCCAATTCCCCCGCCGCACCTTCGCGATCATCTCGCATCCCGATGCCGGCAAGACCACGCTCACCGAAAAGCTCCTCTATTTCGGCGGCGCGATCCATCTCGCCGGCGAGGTGAAGGCGCGCGGCCAGACCCGCCGCGCGCGCTCCGACTGGATGAAGATCGAGCAGCAGCGCGGCATCTCGGTCACCTCGTCGGTGATGACGTTCGAGCGCCAGGGGATAACCTTCAACCTGCTCGACACGCCGGGCCATGAAGACTTCTCCGAGGACACGTATCGCACGCTGACCGCGGTCGACTCGGCGGTCATGGTGATCGATGCCGCCAAGGGCATCGAGCCGCAGACGCGGAAGCTGTTCGAGGTCTGCCGTCTGCGCAACGTGCCGATCATTACCTTCGTCAACAAGGTCGACCGCGAGGGCCGCGATCCGTTCTCGCTGCTCGACGAGGTGGCGGAGATGCTCCAGCTCGACGTTTGCCCGATGAGCTGGCCGGTCGGCATGGGCGGCGAGTTCGAGGGCGTATACGACCTCTACGGCAACACGCTGAGCCGCCCCGAAGGCGACAGCCGCGAGTTCATGGGCAAGGCGATCCCGTTCGCTGGTATCGACGACCCGGAGTTGGCCAAGATCCTCAGCCCCGAAGCGATGATCCGCCTGAACGACGAAGCCGAACTCGCACAGGGCGGCTATTCGAGCTTCGACCCGGAGGCCTATCGCGCGGGCAATCTGACGCCGGTGTATTTCGGCTCGGCGCTCAAGGACTTCGGTGTCGCCGAACTGATCGCCGCCCTCGCCGACTACGCCCCGCCACCACGCGCGCAGCCCGCCGAGCCCGCCCCCATCTCGCCCGACGAGCCCGAAGTCACCGGCTTCGTGTTCAAGGTGCAGGCCAACATGGACCCCAACCACCGCGACCGGATCGCGTTCATGCGGCTCTGCTCGGGTGTGTTCAAACGCGGCATGAAGTTGACGCCCACCGGCCACGGCAAGCCGATCGCGGTGCATTCCCCGATCCTGTTCTTCGCGCAGAACCGCGAGCTCGCGGACGAGGCGTTCCCCGGCGATATCATCGGCATCCCCAACCACGGCACGTTGCGGGTGGGCGACACGCTCAGCGAGAAGGCGGCGATCCGCTTCACCGGCCTGCCCAACTTCGCCCCCGAAATCCTGCGCCGCGTCGTGCTGAAGGATTTCACCAAGACCAAGCAGTTGCGCAAGGCCTTGGACGATATGGCCGAGGAGGGGGTGACTCAGGTGTTCTACCCCGACATCGGCTCGAACTGGATCATCGGCGTGGTCGGGCAGCTCCAGCTCGAAGTGCTGCTCTCGCGCCTCGACGCCGAGTACAAGGTCGCGGCGGGGCTCGAGCCCGCACCGTACGAGACGGCGCGCTGGATCTCGGCGGAAGATCCGCTGGAGCTGAAGACCTTCGCCGAGATCAACCGCGGCGCGATGGCCAAGGACCGCGACGGCAACCCGGTGTTCCTCGCCAAAAGCGCCTGGGAAGTGAACTACATCGCCGAGCGCTATGCGAAGATCCGCTTCGCCGCGACGCGCGAACGGTAACCGCGAACGGTACAGGGTCGGGCCGTGCTAGGCCGCCCCGGCTCATTCCTATTCCCGCGTAGGTGGGGCGGCAGAGGCAGCCTCTAGCCGCGCTATCGCCAGCGTGGTCGCACCCTTCGCGGCGATACTGCGCGAGTTGGGCGACGATGTTGAGCTCTACGCGCCGGTCTCGGTTCAAAGCAGCCAGCGCCGTCGCACAGAACCCGGTGAAGAGGGGTCTGGTTCGGCGCAAGGCAGTGTCCTTCCTTGGAGCTTGCGTCGATTGGACGCCGCCTCCCCGAAACGCCACCGGATCACGCCCGGTCCCGCCGCAGTATCTAACGCCGCGGACGCACTGCCTTCAACGCGATCCGGACCGGCTGCATCGTCTCGGCCGGCTTGAACGACAGCAGCATCACCAGCGCGACGCCGGCAATCGACGCCGCGCCGAGGAATCGCACGAAACGCTCGCCGGTCAGCGGTGCGCCGCAGTGGAACAGCGCGGCCGTAAGCACGAGCGCGGCGACGAGGCGTAGCGCGCGGATCGCTGACGGCGCGGCGATCCCCAGGTCGCGGCGATACCGGAAGGAGGTCGCCGCCAACAGCAGCCAGCCGAAGAAGCACAGTATCGTGGCTTCAAGCATGAACGGTCTCCGATTGTGGTTTGCGGATCTTCGCGACGGGCCGGCTCCGCGCGGAGCGCCACGCGCCGAGCGCAAGCATCGCGGCAATCGCGAGCATGGCGAAATCGAATGCCGCGAAGAGCGTGTCGCCGGTCAGTATCGATTCCGGCAATCCGCGCGACGTCGTCAGCGTATCGACCACCGGGATCGCGGCGAACGCCGCGGCGCCGATCGCGAACCCTTCGGTCCACGCGCGGCGTGCTGGTCGCAACACCTGCAACACCGCAACGGCGCCCCATATCCAGAACATCGTGGCGACCTCTGCGTCGGCGCGGTTCGCGGCGTCGGCGGGGATCAGGCGGTTGGCGAGGAGGTAGGCGGCCATCCCGATCGGCAGGCCGGCGATGACACCGATGTTCAGCCGCTCGACCAGCTTCAGCCCGAAGAACGGCGTCGCGCCCGGCTTGCGACGCTTGGCAGTCCATAGCAGCAGCCCGGTCCCGACCATAGCCGCACCGGTGAGACCGAGCACGAAATACGCCCAGCGCAACGCCGGCCCCGCGAACTGCGCGACGTGCAGCCCCAGCATCACGCCGGCGGTGGCGAGCGCAGGCCCGACGCCGCCAGTGCCCTCGAGGAACCGCCCGTCGCTGCCCGCATACGTGACCGACGGACCACGTCCGTTGAGCGAGGCGTTCGCATGGCGGTACAGCGTGACCGTGCTCGCGGCGTCGTTCGGGTTGCGCACCACCAGGGTCGCGACCCGCGCACCGAAGCGTCGCTCGGCATCCGCGACCAGAGGACCGATTGCCACCAGCGGCTTGGCCACGCCCTGCGCCTCGCGCTCGGTCGGCGTGCCGAACGCCGCCTGCGCGAAATCGGCGGGCTGGGCGTAGTTCGCGTTGACCGGCCACGGCATGTACATCGCCACCAGCGTGATCAGCCCGGTATAGGTGATCATCGCGTGGTACGGCAGCGCCAGCACCGCCGAGACGTTATGCGCGTCGAGCCAACTGCGCTGCCCCTTGTTCCAGCGCAGCGTGAAGAAGTCGGCGAAGATCCGCTTGTGCGTGATCACGCCCGACACGATCGCGCCGAGCATGAACATCGCGCACAGCCCGGCGAGCCAGCGCCCCCAAGGATGCGGCAATTGCAGCTGGAAATGGAAGCGATAGAAATGCTCGCCGCCGCGGGTCTCGCGCGCACGCACGACATCGCCGGTCGCGGGATCGAGCACGATTTCGGGTGCGCGCCGCCTGGGAGCCTTGGGGTCCGGCTTGCGCTGTTCGAAGACCCGCGTCACCGCGGTGCGGGCATCCGGGAGGTAGATGTACCATTGCAGATCGTCCGCGCCGACACGCTGCATGTGCGCCACCGCGGTCTCGGCGGCGTGGGCGCCGGTGACGGGCTTCGCGCGAAATTCCGGCTGCATCCACTGCGTGATCTCGGGCCGGAAATAACTCGCCGTCCCGGTCAGGAACATGGCGAACAGGATCCAACCCGCCAGCAGGCCCAGCCAGCCGTGGATCCATGCCATGCTCTGTCGCAAGGTGGTTCTCGCAGCCGAACTCACGGACGAACGCCGAGCAGCCAGAGTAAGCCGCCGCCGACCAGTGCGATTCCCCACACGAGCGCTGCGACCCGCAAAACGCGGTGTTCATGGAAACACCAGAGGGCGATGCCTGCATAGATCGCGAACGACAGGATCATGCCCCAGCTCGTTGCTTCGACGCGCGCGATCGGGAGCAGGCGGGCGAGCAACGTCGCCAGCACTGCCGCCGCGGCATAGCCGCCGAACAGCGCGGTCGTGCTCCGCAACGCCATGATCCAGACCACTGGACGGACTGTCCGGCCCTTGGGGAATGGGCCGGGTTTCAGGATCCGACCGTGCATGAACATTCTGTCATTTTTCCTTGCGGTGCGTGCAAACCGTCTTTAGCGGCCTTTGCGAGTCATTATCAATATCAAAAGTGGACGGCGCAATGCGGGGACGATTTATAGGGGGGATGCTGCTGGGGACGGCTCTAGGCAGCGTCGGAACGCCGGTGTTCGCGGCAGATCTTACGGCGGCGTCGGCGCCGACCACGGCTCGCGATGCGGCGCCGACCGACGACGATACGCAGACTCGCAGCGACGAGATCGTCGTCAGCGGCGAGCGCATTCGCAAGACCGGCAGCACCGGCACCAAGACCGAGACGCCGCTGATTCGCACGCCGCAGGTCATCACCAGCATCGACGAAAAGGAACTGACGCTCCGCAACGCGCTGTCGATCAACCAGGCGCTCGGCTATGTTGCGGGCGTCTCGCCGAACCAGCGTGGCAACGTCGCCACCCGCTACGACCAGCTCTACGTCCGCGGCTTTGCGCCGGGCCAGTATATGGACGGCATGCGTCTGCTAGGCGGGGTCTATTCCACGCCGCAGATCGACTTCCACCTCGTCGAACGCGTCGACGTGTTAAAGGGGCCGGCCTCGGTCCTGTATGGCAACTCCACGCCAGGCGGACTGGTCAACCTGACCGGCAAGGTCCCCTATGGCGAACTCGGCGGGCGGATCGAGTTGGCGGGCGGCAATTTCAACCTGTTGCGCAGCGCGATCGACGTGAATCAGCCGCTCGACAAGGATCACAAATGGCTGTTCCGCGTGATCGCAGGTGCGGAGCGGTCGGACGGGTTCGTCGCGATGACCGGCAACCGGCGCTATTACGCACGACCGATGCTGACCTTTGCGCCCAACGAGGCGACCAGCGTGACCCTGATCCTCAATTACCAGCGCGATCCGGAATCGGCGTCGTATAGCGGCGTGCCGGTCTATGGGTCGGCACTCACCAACCCGTCCGGGCAGTTCGCGACCGACTTCAACGTGAGCGAGCCAGCGTACGAAGCGTTCGATCGAAAGCAGAAGTCGGCGACGCTGCTGTTCCGTCACGACTTTAACGACAGCCTCAGCTGGGCGACGAGTGCGCGCTACCTCGACGTCGATCTCCACTATCGCCAGATTTACCTCTCGGCGTTCGCCACGACCGGCACGGGCGCCAATCGCAACACCGATTTCTCGACGATCGTGCGCGGCGGGGGCGGGTCCGACGAGTCGTTCCGGACGATCACGATCGACAATCACGCGACCGCCAAGTTCGCGACCGGGCCTTTGCAGCACACGCTGCTCGCCGGCGTCGACTGGCAGAACAACCAGGGCAATAACGACCAGCAGTTCAACACCGGCGTCACTGCCGATCCGGCGACCAGCATCCCGAATCTGAACCTGTTCGCGCCGGTCTATGGCGGGGTGCAGCCTACTTTCCCGCTGACGCAGACGCGGAATTTCCGCAAGATCGACCAGGTCGGCGCCTATGTGCAGGACCAGATCGCGATCGGCGGGCTGCAACTGATCGCGAGCGGGCGCTACGACTGGTACGACCAGACGAGCGTGAACCGCAACGCGCCGGCAGGGGCGGCCAGCGGCGTGACCCGGCTTCACCAAACCGCGTTCACCGGACGCCTCGGCGCGCTGTACGAGACCAAGTTCGGCCTGGCACCCTTCGTCAGCTATTCGGAAAGCTTCGAGCCGCAGACCGGCACCGCGTTCGACGGCGCAGCGTTCGTGCCCGTCACCGGTCGCCAGTACGAAGCAGGCCTGAAATACCAGCCGCGCGGCACCAGCGCGCTGTTCACGTTTTCGGCCTTCGATCTGCGTCGCCAGAACGTACCAACGACCGATCCCGCCAACCCCAATTTCTCTATCCAGATCGGCGAAGTCGCAGTCCGCGGGATCGAACTCGACGGGCGCGGCGAGATCACACCGGGCCTGACGGTCACGGTCGCGGGCACCTATACCGATCCCGAGGTCACGCAGGGCACGCCGGTCGTCGGCACCGGCGATCAGCTCAGCGGCGTCACCGGCACCAAGCCGCTCGGTATCTCCACATGGAGCGCATCGAGCTTCGTCAATTACGACCTGTCACGCGGCGGCGGCGGCGGCGGCGCGCTGTCGGGGGTCAACATCGGCGGCGGCGTCCGCTATGTCGGCAAGTCGGACGGCACCGCCACGCGCGTGGCGGCAGGCCAGACGCTCACCACCCGGTTCCAGTCGCCGGGCTATGTGCTGGTCGACGCGGTACTCGGCTATGATCTCGGCAAGTTCGACGACTCGCTCAAGGGCATGAGCCTGACCGCGAACGTCGCGAACCTGTTCGACAAGCGCCACATCGCCAGCTGTTTCTTCGTCAACAGCTGTTACTTCGGTGCCTCGCGGACCGTCGTCGGATCGCTCCGCTTCAACTGGTGAGGCGGTTGCGCTGGCGTTTCGTTCGCAACGGACGGGACGTCAGCGCATATCCTCGATCGGCGCGGTCAGGATGACACGCAGGCCGGGCATGTTGTCGTCCTGTTCGATCGTGCCGGACAGTCCGGCGACGACCGCCTTCATCATCCGGCTGCCAAAGCCCTCGCGCGTGCCCGATTTGCCGACGCCCTGGTCCGCGACGATCAGGCGTAGCCGGTTGCGATGCTGTTCCAGCACGATCTCGATCGGTCCAGCGCGACCCTCATAAGCATATTTGCTCGCGTTGATCACCAGTTCGGTCAGCACCAGCCCGATGTTCACCGCGCGATCGGTCGCGACCAGGATCGGCGCGAGATCCAGGCTCATCCGCGCTGCCCAATCCTCGCCGAGCGAGGTCTTCATGTCGTCGGTCAGCTCCTCGAGATAGCGCGACAGGTCGACCGACTCGACCTGATCGTCGCGGTACAGGCGACGGTGAACCAGCGCGACCGCCGCGAGCCGGGCCTGCGCCTCGGCGAGATGCTCCTTCACCTTTGCGTCGTCCGACGATTTCGCCTGGAGAGACAGGAACGCGGCGACCAGCTGGAGGCTGTTCTGGACGCGGTGATTGACCTCCTTCATCAGGACGTCCTTCTGCGCGATCAGGATGTCCTTGTCGGCGAGCGTGCGTTGCAGGTCGCCGTTGAGAAGACGAAGCCGCTGGTTGACGTGCGCGTCGTGGAACGCCCGGCGCAGACGGTGCGCCGCCTCGATCTCCTCGCGGGTCCAGCGCCGCGATCGACCGCTGACCGCCTGCGTCCAGGACTCGAACGACGTGCGGGGCGTCAGCACCGCGTTCGGATCGACCGAAACCGCCTTGTGCGGATTGCCCGCCCATTCGACTTCCTCGATCTGCTCGGCGCGGAACCACAACAGCATCGCGCCTTCATCGATGAGCGGGAGCGCGAGCACGCCGCTGGCGGCCGCCCTGTAGGTTTCGGCGCGGGGATAGAGCGAGGGCAGTTCGTGCGTCGCGAACGGCTCGATCCCGTTCTGCGTGACCGCCCATTCCGCCAGGTCGAGCACGTCCTCCTCGGCGGGGCACAGGCCGTGCATCGCCACCACCGCGCCGTCGACGAACGCGAAGCCGTCGCCGTCCAGCATCCGCCGCAGATCGTCGCGCAGTGCGGTGACGATGCTGCGCGGGGCGGGGTCGGTCGCGAGCTTCGGAATGACCGCGTCTTCCGCCGCCCGCAGCCGGAGCCGTTCGCGGTAGGTCTCGGCCTCCTCCTTCGCGCGGATCTGGCGGGCGAGGCCACTCGCCAGGGTCGAGGAGGCCGCGCGGATATCGGGGGTCAGCACGCGCGGCGATCCGTGATGGCAGGCAATCATGCCCCACAACAGGCCGTCCTTGACGATTGAGATCGATGCCGACGCCGCGACCCCCATATTGGCGAGATAGCGCAGGTGGATCGGCGACACGCTGCGCAGCGCGACATCGCTGAGATCGAGCGTCTCGAAGCCGGCCGGTCGCAGCACCGCAGGCGCATAGTCGATCGCCGGGATTGTCCGCGTCCGGTTGCGCACATACAGCGCGCGCGCTTGCCGGGGGATGTCCGAGGCGGGGAAGTGGTGGTTGAGGAAGGTGCCGAGGCCCGACACCTTGTCCTCCGCCATCACGCGTCCCGCCTCGTCGTCAAGGAAGCGGTAGACCATGACGCGGTCGAACCCGGTCAATTGCCGGAACGCGATTGCCGCGCGCTCGCACAGCGCCTGGAGATTGCCGGCGCGTTCGAACGTCATCGCCATCGCGTTGAGCCGGCCGAGCATCGCCGCGGCGGTGACCGGCACGCCCGCGACGGGTTCGAGCTCGACCAGCACGTGATCCGCGCTGCGGTGGAGCGTGACGTCGAAGTGTTCGGAAGCCCCGGTCACCG
This sequence comes from Sphingomonas sp., assembly GCA_021154945.1. Taxonomy (GTDB): domain Bacteria; phylum Pseudomonadota; class Alphaproteobacteria; order Sphingomonadales; family Sphingomonadaceae; genus Sphingomonas. The sequence goes on along the minus strand of JAJNQF010000397.1, from coordinate 2,448 downwards.
GCGCGCCGGCCAGCGCGACTCCGGCGACCGTCTCGCTGGTCGCGAACAGCGCCGCGATATCCTGCGCCAACAGCGCGGACAGGTCTCGCCCCAGCCAGTCGTCGGCCAGCCGCGCCTCGATATCGCCGGCCCCTGCGACGATCGCGAGGGTCGCGGCGTCGGCGACCAGCAACAGGCCGTGCGGCTGGATCGCGCCCGGGATGTGGATCGGCTCGCGGTCGCACGCGGTCAGGTCCAGCCCCACGTCCGCGGCGGGGATGGCAGTATCGCTCGGCACGCTCATGAACTGAAAACTCTCGTGATAGCACCCCGACCATGCCGCTACCGGTGGAACAAAGCAAATACCGGCAAGGGTTTAGAGTGTTAACCCAGGGCAGTATCGCGTGGGGCGCTCTCGGCATAGCGGCGCGCGATCACCGCGCAGGCGATCAGTTGCAGCTGGTGGAACAGCATCAGTGGTAGGAGGATCACGCCGACCTGCGCGGGGGGGAACAGCACGCCGGCCATCGGCACCCCCGATGCGAGGCTCTTCTTCGACCCGCAGAATTGCAGCACGATCGCGTCCTCGCGCGGCAGTTTCATCAGCCGCGCGACCGCGAAGGTGAGCGCCAGGACGAACGCGAGCAGCGCGGCGCAGAGCAGGCCGATCAGGATCAGGTCGCCGATCGACAATTTGGTCCACAGCCCTTCGACCACCGCCGCCCCGAACGCGCTGTAGACGACTAGCAGGATCGAGCCGCGATCGACCATAGTGAGCATCGCTTTCCGCCGGGTGACCCACGCGCCGATCCACGGACGCAGCAGATGCCCCGCGACGAACGGCACGAGCAGTTGCAGGACGATCGCCTCGATGCTCTCGATCGAAATCCCGGCGCTGCCCGATGCGTTCATCAGCAGAGCTACCAGCGCGGGCGTGATCAGGATGCCGAGCAGGTTGGAGAACGACGCGCTGCACACCGCGGCGGCGACATTGCCGCGGGCGATCGCGGTGAAGGCGATCGACGACTGCACGGTGGAGGGCAGCAGCGTCAGGAACAGCAGCCCGGCGGCGAGCGGCCCATTCACGAACGGCAGTGCGCTGAGCCCTAGACCGAACAGCGGGAAGGCGACGAAGGTCACGGCCAGCACCGCGAGGTGCAGCTTCCAGTTGCGCAATCCCGACAGAATCGCGTCACGCGACAGCTTCGCGCCGTGGAGAAAGAACAGCAGGACGATGCCGATATCCGCGGCGTAGCCGACGATCGTCGCCATCTCGCCGCGCGCCGGCAACAGGCTCGCCAGCACGACGGTGCCGAGCAGCATCAGGATGAACGGCTCGAAGACCGCGAGGAAACGGCCGATCACGGATGCGCTTTAACGTATGCATCCAGCGTCGCGAGATGGCCGCTGAGCGCCTCGTCGTCGAGGAAGCTGTTGCGGGCGAGCGTCACCACCTGCTCGCGCGAGAGATTTTTCGCGCGCGCGGTCTGGCGGAAATTCTCGCCGATATAGCCGCCGAAATAGGCCGGATCGTCCGAATGGATCGTCGCGCGCAGGCCGAGATCGAGCATCCGGTCGATCGGGTGGTTCTCGAGCCGGTCGACGTTGCGCAACGCGACGTTCGACAGCGGACACACCGTCAGCGTCATCGCATCGCGCGCCAGCCGTGCGACCAAGGCCGGATCCTCCAGCGCGCGATTGCCGTGGTCGATCCGGTCGACCTGGAGGATATCGAGCGCCTCGTGGATATAGGCGGGCGGGCCCTCCTCGCCGGCGTGCGCGCACAGCATCAGCCCGGCATCCGCCGACGCCGCGAAGACGCGCGCGAACTTCGACGGCGGATGGCCGACCTCGGACGAATCGAGCCCGACGCCGATGAATTGATCGAGCCACGGCTCCGCCTGCGCGAACGTCTTGAACGCGTCTTCCTCGTCGAGGTGGCGGAGGAAGCTCATGATCAGCCCGACCGACATGCCGTGCTTGGCCTGTGCTTCGTCGATCCCCGCGAACAGGCCGCGCGCGACCACGTCGAACGGAATGCCGCGATGCGTGTGCGTCTGCGGATCGAAGAAGATCTCGGCGTGGACCACGCCGTCCTGCGCGACCCGGTCGAAATATGCGACTGCGAGATCGCGGAAATCTTCCTCGGTCTGGAGCACCGCGGCGCCCGCATAATAGATGTCGAGGAAGGTCTGGAGATTGGTGAAGCTGTAGGCCGCGCGGACGTCCTCGACGCTCTTGAACGGGATCGCGACCTTGTTGCGTTCGGCCAGCGCGAACATGAGCTCCGGCTCGAGACTACCTTCGATGTGGAGGTGGAGTTCGGCCTTTGGCAGGTTCGTGATGAAGTCGTCGGTCATGGCGGATCCTGTCGCTTGGGTCGCGGTGGCTGCAACCATTCCGTGCGCCGTGCACTACCGCAAGTGCGAAAGCCGTTGCATGACAATCCTGTCACGTTACCGAGCGCGT
>JAJNQF010000361.1 GCA_021154945.1 Sphingomonas sp. | reverse complement strand
ACCTCGGTCTACCCGACTAAGGGCTTCATCTATTCGGGCCACGCGCCCGCCGGCGACACGCTCGACGCGCAGCCCTCGTACCAGATGGCCAGCGCCACCCGCACCATCACCGCAACGCAGCGCGCCAACGCCGCACAGCTCGCAACGATTCAGCACGGCCCGACCGACCCCCGCGGCATCTTCACGCTGGTGAACGAGGCGAACTGAGGTTTGCCTTTGGGGTGGGGTGCGGGGCTCGCTTCGGCATTCCCCGCCGGCTCCGACATTAGCAGTCCAAAAGTTTCGCTACTGATCGCCGCCTGAAAGTTCAGCGCCTCGATCTTCCCAAAAGAAACCACCCCGGCAAAGGCCGGGGCCCAGTTGGAAAGGTGGCCGTAACAGCGCGCCACCCTTGTTAGCGACGTCCCCCAACTAGACCCCGGCCTCCGCCGGGGCGGGGCAAAAACAGCGCGCCGGGTAGCTTACTTTGTTGTTCTCCCGCGAATGCGGGAGCCTAGTCTTGACTCCCGCCTTCGCGGGAGAACAAGTTTTACGTGCCTAGCAGTATACGTAGTGGCGCATCTAGGAGGCGCTCGCCCTCAAGCAGCCTTGAACGTAAGCGCATCACCATTCATGCAGTACCGCTTCCCGGTCGGCTTGGGCCCATCGTCGAACACGTGGCCCAAATGCCCGCCACACCGCCGGCAATGCACCTCGGTCCGCGCCATCCCCAGCGTCGAATCCACCCGCGTGCGAACGGCGTTCGGAAGCGGTTGCCAGAAGCTAGGCCACCCGGTCCCACTCTCGAACTTGGTCTTCGATGAGAAGTTCGGCAGGCCACACCCGCCGCACGAGAATATCCCCGCGCGATGCTCGCCATTCAGCGGGCTGGAATAGGGCCGCTCGGTACCCTCCTTGCGCAGCGTATTATACGCATCCGGCGACAGCTTCTTGCGCCACTGCGCATCGGTCAGCGTCACCTCGAATCGCTCCGCAGCCTGCGCAGGCTGCGACGAGCACCCCCCCAAGGCAAAGCCAGCGGCACCCGCCCCGGCAAGCGTGAGAAAAGCGCGGCGGTCCTGGGTCATGTTCGTCTCCATGGTTCGGATATAGGTACGGCCGAACCACCGGATAAGGTGATGCCAATCCTCAGTATTTGCTGATTTCCACCGGCAGCGTGCGATACCCGTGGACGAAGCACGCGCTCACCCGCGTCGGCTCGTCCACCACGGTGATCCGCATCCGCCGCTTGGCCATCTCCTCCAGCAAAATCGCGATCTGCATTTCCGCCAGCCGCGCACCGACGCAGCGGTGGATGCCGTGCCCGAACGCCAGATGCCGCCGCGCGTTCGGCCGATCCACCACGAGCGCATCCGCATCGTCGCCGAACACGCTCTCGTCGCGGTTCGCCGACAGATACCAGAGGATCAGCTTGTCGCCCGCCTTGATCTGCTGCCCCATCAGCTCCGCATCGGCGGTCGCGGTCCGCCGCATATGTGCAAGCGGCGTCTGCCAGCGCAGGATCTCGCTCACCGCGTTCGGGATCAGCGAAGGATCCGCTTCCAGCTTGGCCCGCGATTCCGGAAACTTGTCCAGCCCATACGCCAGCGCCGACATCGAATTGCGCGTGGTGTCGTTGCCGCCGACGATCAGCAGGATGAGATTACCGATAAATTCGTTGTGATCCATGTGACTCATCGCGTCCGAATGAATCATCATCGAGATGAGGTCGGGCGTCGGCGGCTTATCGATCTTCGCGTCCCATAACCCTTTGAAATACGAACCGCATTCGAACATATGGGCGAGCCGCTGCGCGCGCAGTTCCTCGTTCTTCACGATCTCGATGTCGCCCGCCCAGTCCGACCAGAGGGTCAACTTGCGGCGATCGGCCCACGGAAAATCGAACAGGATCGCGAGCATCTGCGTGGTCAGTTCGATCGCGACGGTATCGACCCAGTCGAAGCGCGTGTTCCACGGCAGACTGTCGAGCATGTCCGCCGTCCGCCGGCGGATATCGCCCGACATCCGCGTTATCTCGCTCGGCGTGAAGGCGGGCGCGACGGTGCGGCGCTGGCCGGTATGCACGGGCCGGTCGCGCGCGATGAACATCGGCATGCGGACATCGCGCTCGGCGACGAAATCGGCGATCGTTATGCCGCCGGCTTCGGACGAATAGAGGTCGGGGAGCGATTCGACCTCGACGATGCCCTTGTAGTTCGAGACGGACCAGTACGGCCCATAGTCGGAATGCTCGACATAATGGACCGGCGACTCGGCCCGCAGCGTCTTGAAAGGCGCCTGCCACATATCGTCGCGGTACAGTTCGGCACGGCTCACATCGAGCGGATCGACCGCGTGCTGCGCCACGTCTCTCACCAGAGTCGCCATCGTCTCTCTCCCGTATTTTGCCACAGGAAAGGCTTTGCTGACACTTATGTCAACAGGGTTGGGCCGTAACCGAGAGATCCTCCCCCGCAAGGGGGAGGTGGCGCCGAAGGCGACGGAGGGGGAGGACACGCAACAGAGGTTACCCTTTCCTCCCCTCCGTCTGGCAAGCGCCAGCCACCTCCCCCGGGCGGGGGAGGATTTGCAAAACCTAAGCCGCCGCCTTCGCCTTGCGACGCCAGAACGGCCGGGCACTCCCGGATTGCAGCACCCCCCGCCGGAACAGCCGCGCCCCGACCGTGATGAAGATCGTCACCCATAGAGCCTGCCACGCCAGCGCCGCGACATGCGGCCACAGCTCGGCCGAGTTCGCCGCGCGCCCGGCCATCGCGAACGGCGACGACAGCGGGAACAGCTCGGCGACCGTCGCGATCCAGCTTCCCGGCCGCGAAACCGCCGCCGACGACAGCCCGAACATCGCGACCTGCAGGATCGTGATCGGCAACGACAGCATCTGGATCTCGCGCATCGTCGAGGCCTGCGCCCCGACGCCGAGGAACACGGACCCGAGCAGCAGATACGCCATGCTGAAATACGCAGCGAACAGCAGCGCGAACATCGGACCGCCGACTGCCGGCGCCAGGTCGCCCAGCGCCGCCGCCGCGCCCGCCGGCATCAGTGTCGTGATCTGCGTGACGACGGTGCCCCAGAACGCGACGAACAGCACCGCGACGCCGAACATCCCGATCAGCTTGCCGAAGAACACCGATTCGAGCGGCACCGCGGCGGCGAGCACCTCGATCACCTTGTTGTTGCGCTCTTCGGCCATCGTGCCGACGACCTGACCCGACAGGAACAGCGTCAGGAAGAAGATCCCGAACACCGCGAAGAAGGCGGATTGATGCTGGCCCCCGACCGAGGTGGTCGAGCGCGTGATCTGCGTCTTGGTCGCGGCGATCGCGGGCAGCGTGCCGCCGAGCTTCTGCGCGGCCAGCGTCGTCTGCGCCAGCAATCCGAGATAATCCGCCGAGCGCTTTCCGCGCGGACCATACAGGATCTGCGGCGCGTCGAGCGAACCATAGATCACCGCCGACGCGTCGATATCCTTCGTCTCGAACGCCGCGCGCGCCTGCGCCGCCGGATCGGCCAACGGCGCGACGGTGGTCAGCGCGGGCGGTGCCTCGTCCTCGCGGAACATCCCGCGCAATCGCGTATCGGCTTCGGCGATCGGTCGCGATGTCGCGGCGGGGACGATCGCGATGATCCGCGTCTTGTCCTGCGCACCGCCGCTGACGCTCGCCGCGCCCAGCCCACCGATCGCGCCGAACGATCCCATGATGACCGGCGCGAACAGGAACAGCAGGAAGATCGGCGTGAAGACGGTAGCGATGAAGTCGCGGCGTGCGATCGTGAAGGTCTGGCGGAGCGTCCGACGGAAGCGCGTCATGCTGCCTGCTCCTGCGCGACGTCGCCATGCTGGCCGACGATCCGGACGAATGCCTCGTGGAGCCCGGGCCGCTCGATCGACAGCCCCGAAATCCCGTACCCCGCGTCGATCAGCCTCACGAGCAAACTCTCGATCCCCTCGTTCGGCAACTCGAACCGCCAGCTATCCCCGTCCGCCACCGCATCCGCAGGCAGCACACCCCGGATCGCCGGATCGGGCCGATGCGGGGTATAATGCACCCGCTGCGGTAAGATCCCGCGCGCGTCCGCCACCGTCCCCTCGAACCGTCGCTTACCGCCGGCGATGATCGCCAACCGGTCGCAGAGTCGCTCGGCGTGGCTCATGATATGCGTCGAGAACAGGATCGTCGCGCCGCGGTCGCGCTCGGCGAGGATCAGCTTCTCGAGCCGCTCCTGATTGACCGGATCGAGCCCCGAGAACGGCTCGTCGAGCACGAGCAGGTCGGGCTGGTGCACTACCGAGCCTAGCAACTGCACCAGCTGCGCCATGCCCTTCGACAGTTTCCGAATCTTCTCGTCGACCGCATGGCCAAGGCCCGCGGCCTCCATCAGCACCACCGCGCGCTCGCGGCCGGTCTTCCAGTCGAGCCCGCGCAGAGCCCCCAGGAACGCGATCGCCTCGCGCGCCTTCATCGCCGGATACAGCCCGCGTTCCTCGGGCAGATAGCCGACCCGGTCGCTCGCATCGCGCGGATTGTCGTAGCCGAGCAGCGTGCGGCTACCCTCGTCGGGCTCGATGATCCCAAGCAGCATGCGCAGCGTCGTCGTCTTGCCCGCGCCATTGGGCCCGAGCACGCCGTACACCGAGCCGCGCGGCACCATGATATCCACCCCGTCGACCACGCGCCGGTCGCCGAACCGCTTCACGATCCCGCTCGCGGTGACCGCCCATTCATCGTTCACGCGCAATCTTCCTCCCGAGGGTGACGTCGTGGTAGCGGTCGGACGTGGCGCAAGACAAGCTGGAACACCGACTTAAGGCCAAAGCGGCCGAATTGGGTTTTGCCGCCTGCGGAATCGCGCACGCCGACGCCGCGCCACTGGCGGGCGAACGGCTCCACCAGTGGCTCGCGGACGGCCGCCACGGCGACATGATCTGGATGGAGGAGCGCAAGCACCACCGCGAAAGCCCCGCCGGCCTCTGGCCCGAAGTCCGCAGCGTCGTCGCGCTCGGTATGAGCTATGCGCCGAAGGACGATCCCCTGCGGTTGGCGGACGAAGGCGGGGTAGGGCGCATCTCGGTTTATGCGCAGGGCCCGGATTATCACGATGTCGTGAAACGCCAGTTGAAGGCGCTCGGTCGCTGGCTGGCGGCAGAAGCGGGACGCGACTTGCCGCCGTTCGACCTGAAGGTGTTCGTCGACACCGCGCCGGTGATGGAGAAGCCGCTCGCCGAAGCCGCCGGGTTGGGCTGGCAGGGCAAGCACACCAATCTCGTCAGCCGCGAGCATGGCAGCTGGCTGTTCCTCGGCGCGATCTACACGACGCTGGACTTGGAACCGGACCGCGGCGGCGTCGACACCTGCGGCAGTTGCGACGCGTGCCAGACCGCCTGCCCGACCGATGCGTTCCCGCGGCCATACCAGCTCGACGCCCGCCGCTGCATCTCCTACCTCACGATCGAGCATGCCGGCCCGATCCCGCACGAGTTCCGCGCGGCGATCGGCAACCGCATCTACGGCTGCGACGACTGCCTCGCCGTCTGCCCCTGGAACAAGTTCGCCGCCTCGGCCAACGCGAACCTGGCCTTCCACCCCCGCGCGGAACTGGTCGCGCCCGAGTTGGCCGACATCCTCGCGCTCGACGACGCCACCTTCCGCACGGTCTTCGCCGGCTCCCCCATCAAGCGCATCGGCCGCGACCGGATGATCCGCAACGCGCTGATCGCAGCGGGCAACAGCGGCGATCCAGCGCTAGTCGAACCGGTTGTCGAGCTGCTCGCCGACGAAGCCCCGATAGTCCGAGGCGCCGCGATATGGGCACTTGCCCGGCTCGACGACCTACGCTGTCAGGCCGAGCGCCGCCGCCTTCTACCCCGAGAAGCCGACGACTCCGTCGTCACCGAATGGACCTGCGCCGCGTAGACGCGTGACGACCAAGCGACGTCCGATTTGGGGAGGAAAGCTGCCGTTGTGCCTGTTGATGCCACAGCTATGATAACGACATGATTGACGAGCAAGACAGTGACCCGCCGCGCTGGAGCGATCCACCCAGCGCCGTTTACAAAGCTCTCGGTTGGGGTTGCCTAGCCGTTCTGCTCGTACCGTTTCTCTTCATCATCTACGTCGTTGCGACTTTCTGCGAGAACAACTGCTCGTAAGAATTCGTTGTCCGTAGTGGGAAGGAGAGCATTCGGTCCGGTAACGGTAGCTGTCACCCGTTACCGGACGTGCATTCGTACCTAGTTGATGCCCCACATCCTCGCCCGGTTGCGGGCAAGCTCGATCATAAAAACGTCCAACGCGGCTAAACGACGATCTACCTCGGAACTTGGCACACCGTTCCATACACCGTGATCGTAATTTTCACGGACCGTCTTAAGATCATCACCAGCTTGAAAGCGCTCCGAGATATAAAGCGTCTCTAGCAAGTCCGTGGGCCGCTCACGCTCGCTCGTTTTCGCCAAGCCGTACTTTACGAGATACTCGGACATTATGCCATCATTGGATGTACTGACCATGTTGGTCCCCTTTCATATTGCCACATGGGTAGGCAGTGAGGCGCCGTCTAGGGTGCTGCTACTTTCGGGAAATGTGATGAACGAACGTCTGCACTCGTAAGCGCAGTGCAGGCCGGTGAATGTCTGGGTTTGGGCGAAATCCGCCGCTACCGTCCACCCTCGCGCCGGGTCAGCGCCGCCACGCAGCTGGCGCGGTCGATCGTGCTGCCGTCGGGTTCGCGCGCGTCGAGATAGGTGACGCGGGGGGCGTCCGATCCCTTGGGATACAGATACGCGTCGAGCACGCAGATGCCGCTCTGGAACTGGAGCTTGCGTGCCGAGCCTTCTCGGACATCGGCGTCGGGCTGGCCGAACAGCTTGGTCAGGCCGGCGGCGTCCTGCCCCAGCACGCGCTCCAGGCCGACGCTCGTATACGGGATCGCCGGGCGCCCGACCGCGGGCTTGGCGACCGGTGCCGCGCAACCCGCGAGCCCGCCGCCGAGCGCCAGCGCGACGGCTATGGTGGTCAATCGCGTCATGCTCGGCCCTTATGGAAATATTGGCTGTGGAAATAATGCGTCGCCATCGCTGCCCCCAGCACGGGCGCGGCGATGTTGAGGATCGGAACCACGAACAGCCCGGTGTTCGCAAGCCCCAGCATGAACCGCCCGCCCTTGGTCGTCGCACGCCAGCCCCGCATCGCCGCCGCGTCCATGTGCCGCGCCGCCACCATGTCGCCGAGATCGCGCCCGAGCAGCCAGCCATTGACGACGAAGAACGCGGCCGCGGTGCCGACTCCGGTGACGAGCAGCGCGATGTAGACGGGCAACATAGCAAGGTTGACGAGCACCACGCGGCCTGCCGACCGGAGCCCCATCGTGAGGCTGCGCGCGAAGGGCACGGGGCGGGCGGTCTTCAGCGCCTCGGGATAATGCCGAGCTTCGACCGCCGCGACCACCTCGTCCGCAAACACGCCGACGACCGCGATCGCGACCGCGCGAAACAGCAGCCACAGCGCCAGGATCGTGACGAACAGCGCGAACGCCGCCGCCAGCCCGTCCGCATCCCAGCCGAGCCACGCCGCCAACGCCGCCTGCGTCCCCCACCACACACCGACGCCCGCTACGGCGAACACGAGCAACGTCACCGCCATCGACTTCACGAACACGCGGAGAACCGGCGGATCGGTGAGCTGCCGGAGCGAGAGGAGGAGAGCGCGGATCATGTGGACGGGATGACGCGGGGGCGGCGCAAGGTCAACGAAGCTCCGAGATTTGGAGGTGCGGGCAATTTCTAAAGCGCGCTTTTCTGAAAGCGCGATCTCTAAAAGAACGCATGACCCGTTCCCCCGCGGACGCGGGGGCCCAGCTGAACCAAGCACACTGCCCGAGACCCTGGACCCCCGCGTTCGCGAGAGAACAGAAGGCGCGCGGCCGCTACGGGCGCATGGATCGACCAACACCTGCTGTACAGACTTGACTGCCATGACCGCCATGACCGGCGTCACCAAAAAAACCGAGTAGATCGCGGAAACCAGCAAGCAAGGCCACCACCCCGGCGGAGGCCGGAGCCCAGTTGGGGCACGTCAATAACGGCGGACGGCGTTCCGTTACGACGACCTTTCCACCTGGGCCCCGGCCTCCGCCGGGGTGGTGGCCTGTTCCAACTCCGACGGTCCTGATGGCGTTGGCCACGCCCCCCCTCCGCCAACACGCACCCCCCACACCAGTTGCACCAATCCCCCCCGCCATTTACGGCAAGCGTTTTCCCCGCATCCCCGGAGTTCCGCCTTGTCCAACCCAACTTACGACGTCGTCGCGATCGGCAATGCCATTGTCGACATCCTCAGCACCGCCACCGACGCGTTCATCGACGAGATCGGCGTCGCGAAGGGCTCGATGCAGCTGATGTTCTCGTCGGAAGAAGCCGACGCGCTCTACGCCAAGATGGGCCCGGGCATGGAAATCTCGGGGGGCTCCGCCGCCAACACCGTCGCCGGCATCGCCGCGCTCGGCGGCAAATGCGGGTTCATCGGCCAAGTCGCCGACGACCAGCTCGGCCAGGTCTTCGCGCACGACGTCCGCAGCATCGGCATCGAGTTCGCCACCCCGGTCCGTCCCGGCGACCCGACCACCGGCCGCTGCCTGATCTTCGTGACGCCCGACGGCCAGCGCACGATGAACACCTTTCTCGGCGCTGGCCAGTTCCTCCCCGCCACCGCGATCGACACCGCGATGATCGCCGACAGCGCGATCCTGTATCTCGAAGGCTATCTCTGGGATCCCGAGGAGCCGCGTGCCGCGATGCGCGCCGCGATCGATTGCGCGCGTGACGCCGGCCGGAAGGTCGCCTTCACGCTCAGCGACGTGTTCTGCATCTCGCGCCACGGCGGCGATTTCCGCCAGCTGCTCAGTGACGGACTGATCGACATCCTGTTCGCCAACGAGAGCGAACTCGCCGCGCTCGCCGAGACCGAAGACTTCGACGCCGCCGTCGCCAAGATCTCCGCCCAGGTCCCGACCCTGGTCGTCACCCGCGGCGAGCACGGCGCCTGCGCGCTCCAGAACGGCAATCGCGCCGAGGTGAAGGCCGAGCCGATCGCCAAGGTCGTCGACACCACCGGCGCCGGCGACCTGTTCGCGGCCGGCTTCCTCCACGGCCAGGCGCAGGGCTACGACCTGCACGCGTCGCTGAAGCTCGGCGCGGTCTGCGCGGCCGAGATCATCAGCCATGTCGGCGCTCGCCCGATGGTCGACATGAAGGCGCTCGCCGCCAAGCACATCGGCTGACGCGTACCTCCGTCACCCCGGACTTGTTCCGGGGGCCACCGTCCCGCAAATTCACGGGCTGTGGGTACGCGGAACGGTGGATGCCGGAACGAGCCCGGCATGACGGAAGCACAAAAAAAGGGCCGCGGGAGTTTCCTCCCGCGGCCCTTTTCATGTCCGGTCTCAGTGCGCGCCGGGCGGCGCCATGTCGATCGGCTCGCCGCCATCGGCCATCCCGCGACCCAGATAGCTCTTCCGGTAGCCGTACAGGAAGTAGATCACGAGCCCGACCGCGCCCCAGATCGGCAGCACCGCCATCGCCTCGTACGGCAGCGAGAAGTACAGCCCGATGCAGCCGACGATCGTCAGCGGCGCGACGATCCACGCGGCCGGCGTGCGGAACGGACGATGCCGGTTCGGCTCGCGCTTGCGCAGGATCAGCAGTGCGATCGCGACCATCATGAACGCGTACAGCGTACCCGCATTGGCGATGTCGGCGAGCTGGCCGACCGGCAGGAACGCCGCGGCGAACGCCACGAACAGCCCGGTGATCGCGGTCACGATATAGGGCGTCTTCCACTTCGGATGCACGCGGCTCAGCACTTCCGGCAACAGGCCATCGCGGCTCATCACGAAGAAGATGCGGGTCTGGCCGAACATCAGGATCAGGATCACCGACGGCAGCGCGAGGCCGGCCGCATAGCCCATCCAGTTGCCGACATTGGCATAGCCGATCTGGCGCAGCACGTGCGCCAGCGCTTCGTTCGAACACACCAGAGCCTGCGCATTGGCAGGGATCAGGCAGGCACGCGCCAGTTCGGGCGAACCGGTCGTGAAGGGCACCCCATCAGGCCCGAACAACGGCTGGCCACCGATCGTCCCGATCGCGCCCGCCGCGACCAGCATGTAGAACACGGTGCAGATGCCGAGCGAGGCGATCAGCCCGATCGGCACGTTGCGCTGCGGATCCTTGGTCTCCTCGGCCGCG
>JAJNQF010000359.1 GCA_021154945.1 Sphingomonas sp. | reverse complement strand
GCAGGCGATGCCCTCGCGGATTTCCTTGCGCTGGACGCCCTTCACATAGCCGAGCATCCCTGCATCGCCGAAATACTCCTTGGCGAGATTGTCGGTCGACAGCGCCGCCGTGTGATACGTCGGCAGTGTGATCAGATGGTGGAAGATGCCCGCGCGCCTGGCCGAATCCGCCTGGAAGGTGCGGATGCGTTCGTCGGCTTCGTCGGCGAGCGTCGTGCCGTCGTAATCGACGCTCATCAGCCGCGCGCGATCATAGGCGGAGACGTCCTTGCCCTCTTCGGTCCAGGCGTCGAACACCTGCTGGCGGAAGTTCAACGTCCAGTTGAAGCTCGGCGAGTTGTTATAGACGAGCTTCGCGTTCGGCACGACTTCGCGGATGCGGTCGACCATGCCGGCGATCTGCTCGATGTGCGGCTTCTCGGTCTCGATCCAGAGCAGGTCGGCGCCGTTCTGCAGACTCGCGATGCAGTCCATCACGCAGCGATCCTCGCCGGTGCCGGCGCGGAACTGGAACAGGTTGGAGGGCAGGCGCTTCGGGCGGAGCAGCTTGCCGTCGCGGTTGAGGATGACGTCGCCGTTGCGCGCGGTCGTGGGATCGATCTCCTCGCAGTCGAGGTACGAGTTATACTGGTCGCCGAGGTCGCCGGCCTCCTTGCTGACCGCGATCTGCTTGGTGAGGCCGGCGCCGAGCGAGTCGGTGCGCGTGACGATGATGCCGTCCTCGACGCCCAGTTCGAGGAACGCGTAGCGGCAGGCACGGACCTTCGCGAGGAAGTCCTCGTGCGGGACGGTGACCTTGCCGTCCTGGTGGCCGCACTGCTTCTCGTCGCTGACCTGGTTCTCGATCTGGAGCGCGCAGGCGCCCGCCTCGATCATTTTGCGCGCGAGCAGGTACGTCGCCTCGGCATTACCGAAGCCCGCGTCGATGTCGGCGATGATCGGCACGACGTGCGTCTGGTGGTTCTCGATCGCGTTCAGCAGGCGCTGTTCCTCGATCGCATTGCCGGCGGCGCGGGCCGCGTCGACCTCGCGGAACATCATGCCGAGTTCGCGCGCGTCGGCCTGGCGGAGGAAGGTGTAGAGTTCCTCGATCAGCGCGGGGACGCTGGTCTTCTCGTGCATCGACTGGTCGGGCAGGGGCCCGAACTCGCTGCGCATCGCCGCGACCATCCAGCCCGAGAGGTAAAGATACCGGCGGTCGGTGGTGCCGAAATGCTTCTTGATGCTGATCATCTTCTGCTGCGCGATGAAGCCGTGCCAGCAGCCAAGCGACTGCGTGTAGTTCGCCGGGTCCGCGTCATAGGCGGCCATGTCCTTGCGCATGATCGCGGCGGTGTAGCGCGCGATGTCGAGCCCGGTGGCGAAGCGGTTCTGGAGCCGCATCCGCGCGACCGATTCGGGCGAGATCGCGTCCCAGGTACCGTTCCGGTCGGCGATGAGATTGGTCAACTGGGCGATGTGAGTCTGGTAGGTCACGGGCGATCCTTCGCTGCTGCGTTGATCGTCGTGTAGGGTTGTTGACAGGGTTTTAGCTGGGAATACCGCGCGGCGGCGGGTGTTGGTGTCGGTTGCGCGGGAGCGGGGCGTGTCGGGTTGTGAAGAATGTTACACGCAAACGGCTAGCGGCGTGCCGCTCCCACCTACGTCTGTCATCCCCGCGAAGGCGGGGATCCATATGCTCAGGTTTCCGCGATCCTATCGCAAGGGTCGCCAATATGGGTTCCCGCCTCCGCGGGAATGACATGGTTAGTGGTTGGTCGTTGACGCTAGTGAACCGCTCCCTGCCCGCTGGAAGAATTGTCAGTCCGCTTCCGGGACCCGATCTGCGACAGTCGCCGTAAGTGGCTCTGCCAGCGCCGTTTCGCCCAGCGATGCCAGCACTGCCGCCGCCAGCGCGTCGAGGCCGTACGGCTTCTCCAGCATGATCGCGTCGGTTTCGTCGGCGACCGATGCCGTATCCCCGGTCGCGAACACGATCCCGACTCCGGGCCGAAGCGTCCGCGCCGTCCGCGCGAAGTCGGGGCCGGATACGCCCGGCAGGTTCACGTCGGTCACCAGCGCGTCGATCGGCACGGTCTGGAGCGCCGTCATCGCGTCCTCCGCGCTTGCCGCGTCGACCACGACGAAGCCGCTACCCTGCAACATCTCGGCGGTGTTCGCGCGGATCAACGCGTCGTCCTCGACCAGCAGGACGGTGCGGCGGGCGGGGGTGTCGAGGCGGCGGTCGGCGTCGATCCGGGCATCGCGCGCGGCCTTCGCGGCGGGGCTGCCGGCACGCTGGCGGTTGGCGAGCACCTGACGGAACTTCCGGGCGAGCGCCTCGCGCGTGTACGGCTTCGACAGCAGGTCGAGACCCGCATCGAGCTTGCCGCCATGGACGATCGAGTTCTCGGTATAGCCCGATGTGAACAGCACTGCGAGATCGGGCAGGCGCTCCTTCGCCTTGCGAGCAAGTTCGGGGCTTTTCAGCGTGCCGGGCATCACGACATCGGTGAACAGGATATCGATCGGCACGCCGCTCTCGACCACGTTCAGCGCACTGGCCGCGTCGACCGCCTTCAGCACGCTGTAGCCGAGATCGGTGAGCAGCTCGACGACGGTGCCGCGGACCTCGTCATCGTCCTCCACGACCAGCACGGTCTCGCTGCCGCCGGAAATCGGGCTGGCATCGGCGACGACCTCGACATCCTCGCTCTCCATCGCGCGCGGCAGGTAGAGCTTGATCGTGGTGCCTTCGCCGACCTCGGAATAGATCTTCACATGGCCGCCGGACTGTTTGACGAACCCGTAGACCATCGACAGGCCGAGACCGGAACCCTTGCCTTCGCCCTTGGTCGAGAAGAACGGTTCGAAGACCTTTTCGATGATCTCCGCGCTCATGCCGGTGCCGGTGTCGGACACGGCGAGCATGACATATTGGCCGGCCTCGACCTCGTCATGGCCCTGCGCATAGCTGTCGTCGAGATGCGCGTTGCCGAGTTCGATGGTCAGCTTGCCCTGGCCCTCCATCGCATCGCGCGCGTTGATCGCGAGGTTGAGCAGCGCGTTCTCGATCTGCGCGGGGTCGATGAAGGTGTTCCACAGGCCACCGCCGACCACGGTTTCGATCTCGACGCCTTCGCCGATCGCGCGGCGCAGCATGTCGTCCATCCCGCGCACGAACCGCGTGACGTTGACGACCTTGGGCTCGAGCGCCTGACGACGCCCGAAGGCGAGCAGTTGTGCCGCAAGCTTCGACCCGCGCGTGACGCCGGCCATCGCGTTGGCGACCCAGCGTTCGGCTCGCTCGTTGCCCTCGAGGTTCTTGCCGAGCAGCTGGAGGTTGCCCGAGACGACCTGGAGCAGGTTGTTGAAGTCGTGTGCGACGCCGCCGGTGAGCTTGCCGACCGTCTCCATCTTCTGCGACTGGGCGAGCTTGGCTTCGGCCTGACGACGTTCGTCGATCTCGCGGATGACGCGCGCTTCAAGCGTTTCATTGAGCTGGCGGAGCTGATCCTCGGCGCGCTCGCGGTGGCGGACCTGGCGGGCAAGCGCCTCGGCCTGGTCGCGCAAGGCGGCCTCGGCGGCGCGCTGGTGGGTGATGTCGGTGTGGACGCCAACCCATTCGAGCACCTCGCCGGCCTCGTCGAGGATCGGCAGGCCGCGGACAGCGAAGGTGCGCCACGTGCCGCAATGCCGGCGAACGCGGTGTTCGAACACGAACATCGACTTGCTGAGGACCGCGGCGGTCCAGGCTTTGATCGTCGAGGCGACGTCGTCGGGATGGATCGCGTCGGCCCAGCCGAAATTCTGGTATTCGTCGATCGACTGGCCGGTGAGCGTCGCCCAGCCGGGCTGTTCGCCGATCATCCGGCCGTCCGGGCTGTTGGTCCAGAGCACGCCGTGGACCGCGTCCATCGCGGTGCGGAAGCGGCCGTTGCTGATGCCGAGTTCGGCCTCGCGTTCGGCGCGCTCCTCGACGTCGATGCCGAGCACGTAGATGCCGGGAATCGAGCCATCTGCGGCGGTGTGGGGCACGTAGCGGAATTCAGCGCGGCGGGGGCGCCCGTCGCGGTGCGGGAAGACGGTCTGCGCGATGAAGCTTTCGCCTGCCAGCGCGCGATCGAACGACGGGCGGCGATCCTGATAGACCGTGTCGCCCAGCACTTCGCGGACCGGCTTGCCGATCATCGCCTCTGGCGCGACGCCGAGCCACTCCTCATACTGCGCGTTGGCGAGGCGGTAGACGTGGTCGCGGTCGACGTACGAGATCAGCATCGGCACGGCGTCAGTGACGCGGCGCAGTTCGGCTTCGCTGGCGGCGAGCCGGTGCTCGGCTTCGACGCGGCCGCTATTGTCGACCATCGTGCAGAGGACGCCGCCGACCGTACCGCCGGTGCAGTAGACGGGGGTGTAGAACAGGTCGAGCGTCAGCAGTTCGGGACCGTCGTGGCGCTGGAACAGGATCGGCTGGTCGCGATAGGCAACGGTCTCGCCGCGGAATCCCGCTTCAAGGACGGAACGGTTCCAGTCCCAGACCTCGGGAAACGCGGTCGCGACCGGGCTGCCGAGTGCGGCGGGGTGGCGATCGCCTGCGACGGCGCGGTAGCTGTCATTGTAGAGCATGATGTGCTCGGGCCCCCACATCACGACCTTGGCAACCGGCGAGTTGAGGATGTTGGCGAGCGTGACTCGCAGCTCGGCGGGCCACGAGTCGATCGGGCCGAGCGCGGTCGCGGCCCAGTCGCGCTGGCGGACCAGCATCCCGCATTCGCCGCCGCCTATCAGGATTTCGGTTGGCTTCTGCAGGGCGTCACGCGCGCGCATCTGTTCGAGCGCGGTGCGGACGATCGCGGTGGCGTCGCCGTGGCCGGCGGCGGCGAGTTCGTCGATGTAGCTGCCGAGGTCGGAGGGCAGGGAGACGGTGCGCGACGAGAGGAGCGACGAGCCTGGGTTTGTCATCCCGGACTAGTGGGTTTGTGGGACACGCGTGTCAATGAATACGCGTGGTTAGGGGGGACATGCGCCGTGCCCAACATCCGTCACCCCAGCGAAAGCTGGGGTATCAGACTTGGCGTACGGATCGCTCATCACGGGGATACCCCAGCTTTCGCTGGGGTGACGGATGTTTGATGGGTGAGGCGTTCGGTATTGCAGGAGGACAAGGGGAGCTGCCGTTCGAGACTGCAGCTCCCCATCTCGGGCCGATCAGCCCTCGGTGCGCGGCAGGCCCAGCGGGTTGCCGTGCTTGACCGCCTTGGGCAGCAGCGCGTCGGGCAGGTCCTGATAGCAGACCGGGCGCAGGAAGCGCTCGATCGCCGCGGTGCCGACCGAGGTCGTGCGCGGGTCCGACGTCGCCGGGAAAGGCCCGCCATGCACCATCGCCGGGGCGACCTCGACACCGGTCGGCCAGCCGTTCGCGAGAATGCGGCCCGCCTTGCGCTCCAGCACCGGCAGCAGCGCCGCGGCGTCGGCATGATCGCCCTCGTCGATCTGCAGCGTGATCGTTAGCTGGCCCTCGATCTTTTCGAGAACCTCGCGGACCTCGGCGAGATCGGCGCAGCGGACGATGATCGAGGCCGCCCCGAACACTTCGTGCGATAGCGCGGGGTCGGCGACGAACGCCTTGCCGGTGGTCGAGAACAACGCCGCACGACCGCGGTTCGCCCCCTCGGCCTCGGTGCCGCGGGCCAGAGTCTCGACCGCCTCATGGCCGGCCAGCGCCGACACGCCCTGCTCATAGCTGGCATGGATGCCAGGCGTCAGCATCACCTGCGGCGCGGCCTCGCCCAAGGCGGCAGCAGCGGCCGTCACGAAGGTGTCGAGGTCCGGGCTGTCGACCGCGACGACGATGCCGGGGTTGGTGCAGAACTGGCCCGAGCCCATCGTCAGCGACCCGACATACGCCTTGCCGAGCGCTTCGCCGCGTGCCGCGAGCGCGGCCGGGAACAGGATCACCGGGTTGATGCTGCTCATCTCGGCATAGACCGGGATCGGCTCGGGGCG
>JAJNQF010000349.1 GCA_021154945.1 Sphingomonas sp. | reverse complement strand
CACGCTCGCGATATCGTAAAAGGCCTGCGGGTCGAGCCCCAGCTTGTCCGCGAGCACGAAAGCCTCGCAGGTCGCGATCATCGTCGCGCCGAGGATCATGTTGTTGCAGATTTTCGCCGCCTGCCCCGCGCCGTTCGCGCCGGCGTGGATCACTGCCTTGCCCATCGCCGCGAGAATCGGCTCGGCGCGCTCGAACGCCGCCGCCGAACCGCCGACCATGAAGGTGAGCGTGCCCGCATTGGCAGCACCGATCCCGCCGGAGACAGGCGCGTCGACCGCCGCAAGCCCCTTGGCCTGCGCGGCGTCGGCGACCTGCTTCGCGGTGGCGACGTCGATCGTCGAACAGTCGATCAGGATCGCGGACGCCGGGCCGACGCCGAACAGCGCATCATAGACCTCGGCGACATGCTTGCCCGCCGGCAGCATCGTCACGATCGCCTCGGCGCCGTCCGCAGCCTCGGCAGCGGATGCGACGGGGAGGCAGCCAGCGGTCTTCGCCTTGTCCAGCGCGTCCGCGCTCAAGTCGAACGCACGAACGTCGTGGCCCTTCTTGGCGAGGTTCGCCGCCATCCCGCCGCCCATGTTGCCGAGCCCGATAAATGCGATCCGTGCCATGCTCTCTCTCCTAATTCTGCTCCCCTCCCGTTCACGGGAGGGGTTGGGGGAGGGCAGTGCCGCAATCACATCGTCGGCAATCCGGGCACGCCCCCCCCCTGACCCCTCCCGCAAGCGGGAGGGGAAATTGGCTTACTTCCCCGTCCCGCTCCCGGGACGCTTCTCCACAAACGCCGCCATCCCCTCGCTCTGGTCCGCGGTCCCGAACAGCCCGTGGAACAGCCGCCGCTCGAACTGCACGCCCATCGCGAGCCCCGTCTCGAACGCGGCGTTGACCATTTCCTTGTTCGCCAGCGCCGCCAGCGGCGCCATCGCCGCGATCGTCGCGGCGGTCTTCACCGCCTCCTCGACCAGATCGTCGGCGGCCACGATCCGCGACACGAGCCCCGCGCGCTCGGCTTCGGCGGCGTCCATCATCCGCCCGGTCAGGCACATCTCCATCGCCTTCGCTTTGCCGACTGCGCGCGTGAGGCGCTGCGATCCGCCCATGCCCGGCGATACGGCGAGCTTGATCTCGGGCTGGCCGAACTTCGCGGTATCGGCGGCGAGGATGAAGTCGCACATCATCGCCAGTTCGCACCCGCCGCCGAGCGCATAGCCCGCCACCGCCGCGATCACCGGTTTGCGCGTCCGCGTGAAATTCTCCCAGCCCGCGAAGAAGTTGCTCGCATACATGTCCGCGAACCCCTGCGACTGCATCTCCTTGATGTCCGCCCCCGCCGCGAACGCCTTGGGCGACCCGGTCAGCACCGCGCAGCCCTGCGATGCATCCGCATCGAACGCGGCAAACGCGGCGATCAGGTCCGCCAGCACCTGCGAGTTTAGCGCATTCAGCGCCTGAGGCCGGTTCAGCGTCACGAGCGTGACGCCGTCGCGCTGCTCGACGAGGATCGTTTCGTAGGTCATTCACTTACTCCTTGTATCCCCGCGAAGGCGGGGACCCAGTCTGGGCTCCCGCCTTCGCGGGAGAACATTTAGGCGTATCAGCCCGGCGTCCATGCCTCATGCTCGGGCAACGGCGCGAAGATCTGGTCGATCACATGATCGGTCACATCCTCGGGCGTCGCCGGATCCCAACGCGGCGCGTTGTCCTTGTCGACGATCACCGCGCGCACGCCCTCGATGAAGTCATGCCGCTGCACGACATGCGCGCCGACCGCATATTCCTGCTTCATCTCGTCCGCGAAACTCGCCATCGCCACACCCTCGTGGAGCAGCCGCAACGACACCTTCATCGTCTGCGGCGACTTGGTCTTGAGAGTCTCGAGCGTCTGCGTCGCCCACTCGCCACCATCGGCGTCGAGCGCGGCGTAGATGTCCTCCAGCACGTCCGACGCGAACAGCCGGTCGATGTCGTCCTTGCGCGCGAGGATCTTCGCCTCGGGAGCCGCAGTCGCCAACGCGTCCAGCACGCCGGCAATCTCCTGCGGCGTCGCGGCGATCCGCGCCTTGGCGGTATCAAGCGTATCGCTAGTCAGGAAATGCGTCGCCAGCCCCAGCGCGAGACACTCCGCGCCATCGAGCCGATGCCCGGTCAGCGCGAGATACTGCCCGATCCGTCCCGGCAACCGCGACAGATACCAGCCGCCGCCGACATCCGGGAACAACCCGATCCCCGTCTCCGGCATCGCGAATTTCGTATTCTCCGTGGCGACGCGAAACCGGCACGGTAAGGCAAGCCCGACGCCGCCGCCCATCGTGATCCCGTCCATGAACGCGACGATCGGCTTGGCATAGGTGAACAGCCGATGGTTCATCCGATACTCGGCATGAAAAAACGCCCGCGCTTCAACGCCGTCGGTCGCCCCCGAGGCGGCGAGCATCCGGATATCACCGCCAGCACAGAACCCACGCCCCTCGGCATGATCGACCACGATCGCCTCGACCGCCGCATCGCCACGCCAAGCTTCCAGCGCTTCGAGCACGCCTTGGCACATGCCGAGATTGAGCGCGTGCAGCGCTTTGGGCCGGTTCAAACGAATACGGCCGACAGGCCCTTCACGCTCAACGATCAGGTCGGTCACGACACAAGCCTTTCGGGCAAAATCTCTGCGCTCTCTGCGCCTCCGCGCGAAAAATTTTTGCGCGCAGAGGCGCAGAGGACGCAGAGATGAGGGATGAAAGTGCTGCGCGGACTCATTGCCGCGTCAGTTCGCGGCCGACGATCATACGCATGACCTGGTTCGTCCCCTCGAGGATCGAATGCACGCGCAGGTCGCGCCAGAAGCGTTCGATCGGGTAGTCCTGCAGATACCCGTACCCGCCGTGCAGCTGCAACGCGCGATCCACCACCGAAGACCCCGTATCCGTCGCCAGCCGCTTCGCCATCGCCGCGAACTTGGTCTTGTCGGGCGCGTTCGCCGTCACCTTCGCCGCCGCCATGTACAGCAGCGCGCGCGCCGCCTCCAATTCGGTCGCCATGTCCGCCAACATGAACTGCGTGTTCTGGAAATCCGCGATTGGCTTGCCGAACTGCTTGCGGTCCCGCGTATACGCGATCGCCTCGTCGAGACACCGCTGCGCGCCGCCGAGCGAGCAAGCGCCGATGTTCAGCCGCCCGCCGTCGAGCCCCATCATCGCGATCCGAAAGCCCTCGCCCTCCCCGCCGACCATGTTCGCCGCCGGTACGCGGACGCCGTCGAAGATCACCTGCCGGGTCGGCTGCGAATGCCAGCCGAGCTTCTTCTCGTTCGCCCCGAACGACACGCCCGGCATGTCCTTCTCGATCACCAGGCACGAGATGCCCTTCGGCCCGTCCTCACCGGTGCGGACCATGGTGACGTACACCTCGTTCTCGCCGGCACCCGAAATGAACTGCTTCGAGCCCGTCACGATCCAGTCGTCGCCGTCGCGCACGGCTCGCGTCTTCAACGCCGCCGCATCCGACCCCGAGCCCGGCTCGGTCAGGCAATAGCTCGCCAGCCGGTCCATCGTCACCAGATCGGGGAGATACTTGTCCTTCACCGCCGCCGACCCGAACCGGTCGATCATCCACGCCGCCATATTATGGATGCTGATGAACGCGGACGTCGAAGGGCATCCATACGACATCGCCTCCATGATCAGCGCTGCTTCGAGCCGCCCGAGCGCGATCCCGCCGCTCTCCTCGCTGACATAGATCGCCGCGAAGCCGAGTTCGGCCGCCGCCTTGATCGTGTCGCGCGGAAAGATGTGCTTCTCGTCCCACTCGGCCGCATGCGGCGTGATCCGGTCGGCGGTAAAGCGGCGAGCGAGCTCCTGGATCTCGCGCTGGTCGTCGGTGAGGTCGAACTGGTTGGAGGTGAACTGGTTCATCGTGGTCCTATCTCCGTCATGCCGGGCTTGACCCGGCACCCAGGGCCACGGACGCCGGTGTTCGTGGCTCTGGGTCCTGACGTGTGTCAAGATGACGATTGGGGGAAATGACGTGGATCGGCAACCGGCTGTCTACATCCTCGCAAGCTGGCGCAACGGAACGCTGTATATCGGCGTGACGTCCGATCTGATGGCGCGGATCGTTCAGCATCGTGCCGGATCCTTTGGCGGGTTTACCCGAATGTACGGCGTCAAACGGCTTGTCTGGTTCGAGATGGCCGACACGATGGAGGGCGCTATCGGACGCGAGAAGCAATTGAAGAACTGGCGCCGTGCAAGATCGAATTGATCGAGGCCGGCAACCCTGCTTGGCGCGATCTGGCAGAGGATTGGGGCTTCGATCCGCTCCCCCAGCCGTCATCCCGGGCTTGACCCGGGACCCAGAGCCACGAGCCCTTACGCTCGTGGCCCTGGATCCTGACTTTCGTCAGGATGACGGGATTGGGAGCGCCCACCCCACTCACCCCATCGTCGGAATGACGAACGCGTCGTTGTTCCGCGCCGGACCGCCATCCTCGGCCATCGCCGGCAGTGCGGACCCATCCGGCCACCGCTGCGTGATCGTCTTGACCTTGGTCCAGAACTTCACGCCCTCCATGCCGTGCTGGTTGGTGTCGCCGAACGCCGAGCGCTTCCACCCGCCGAACGTATGATACGCCACCGGCACCGGAATCGGCACGTTGATGCCGACCATGCCGACATTGACCCGCGCCGCGAATTCGCGCGCGGCGTGCCCGTTGCGCGTGAAGATCGCGACGCCGTTGCCGTATTGATGCTCGCTCGGCAGCCGCACCGCCTCCTCGAAATCGGCGGCGCGGACGATCTGGAGCACCGGCCCGAAGATCTCCTCCTTGTATGCCGACATCTCCGTGGTGACGTGATCGAACAGCGACGGGCCGATGAAGAAGCCCTTCTCATGCCCCTGCAATGCAAACCCGCGCCCATCGACGACCAGTTCCGCGCCCTCGTCGACGCCGGTCTGGATCCAGTTCTCGATCCGCGTGCGATGCGCCGCGTTCACCACCGGCCCGTAATGCGCGTCATTGTCGGTCGACACGCCCACGCGCAAAGCCGCGATCGCCGGAATCAGTTTCTCGCGCAACGCAATCGCGGTCTTCTCGCCGACCGGCACCACCACCGGCAGCGCCATGCAGCGCTCGCCCGCCGATCCGAACGCCGCGCCCGACAGGTCGGCAACGACCTGGTCGAGGTCGGCGTCGGGCATGACGATGCCGTGGTTCTTCGCGCCACCCATCGCCTGCACCCGCTTGCCCGCCTCGACGCCGCGCCGGTACACGTAATGCGCGATGTCGGACGACCCGACGAAGCTCACCGCCGAGATCGCCGGATGATCGAGGATCGCGTCGACCATCTCCTTGTCGCCGTGGACGACCTGGAAGATGCCCTCGGGCAGCCCCGCCTCGACGAACAACTCGCCGAGCCGCACCGGCACCGACGGATCACGTTCGGACGGCTTGAGGATGAACGCGTTGCCCGTGGCGATCGCGACGCCCGACATCCACAGCGGGATCATCGCCGGGAAATTGAACGGCGTGATCCCCGCACCGATGCCTAATGGCTGGCGCATCGAATAGACGTCGATCCCCGGGCCCGCGCCCTGCGTGTATTCGCCTTTGAGGATGTGTGGGATGCCGCAGCAGAACTCGATCACCTCGAGCCCGCGCTGGATATCGCCCTTCGAATCCGCGATCACCTTGCCGTGTTCGGAGGACAGCAGCCGCGCGAGTTCGTCCATGTTCGCCTC
>JAJNQF010000345.1 GCA_021154945.1 Sphingomonas sp. | reverse complement strand
GGCGCGATCACGTCGGCATGGCGTGGCGCGAGGGCGGGCAGGAGGTACCGACAGGCAATGCGCGCCGCGACGATACCCAGCAGCAGCGCCGTACTCAGGATCGCGACAGCCGCGATCAGATCATGAAACGGCAGCGCCGTCCATTGGTCCAGATAGGTCTGCCACCAGGCATCGTGTTCCAACCGGTTCTCCAATGCGAGCTCCTTGGCGTCGTTCGCCCGACAATCGCCCCGACATCGCAATGGTATGCACGTCTGGTAGCCCGACCTGTGGTAGCCAGAATCGGCGCCCCGGTCAGCCCTTGTCGTCTTGCCTCATTGCCGCATCGCACTTCGCGTAGATTGCGAGGGCATGCGGTCAGCCACCGGCGCGGACCACACCGTCAAGATCGAGAACCGCCGCCGACGACGGCGGTTCTCGATCGAGGGCCATGCCGCGGACCGCGCCTTTGCCGTCAGCTACGATCTCGATCGTCGAAGCGGGGCGCGCGGTCGAAATCGGTTTTGCCGAACGGTCGGTCGCGGAAGAGGTAGCCGTAATAGAAGGTGCGCAGACGGTGGTGGAACGCGCGGATACGGTCCTGATAGGCGAGCTGCGCCGTCAGGTCGGTGTGCGCGATCCGGGTCAGCAGCGCCTGCACGCCCACCGAAGGCAGCACCCAGCCGAGCGCGCGCGCCGCGGCATCGCGCGCTTCCAGGCCTTGGCGATAGGCGCGAACTGCGGGGGCGACGCTTTCGTCACCATTCTCGTGGAAGGCCAGATACCATTTATAGTGGAACTCGGGCCCGAGCGGCGCTGAATCCGCCCATTCGGGATGACGGGCGTAGAAGCGCCGCATCGTGGCTTCGCGGGGCACGTCCCACGCGCCGTTAACCGCTTCACGCTGCGCCATCGCGATCTCCGCCCCCTGATTGACGGGGATCGCGGCGTTGATCGCGACGTTGCACAAGGTCGGAACGATCAGCACCAGCACGAGCCATGCCGCCGCCAACGCCGCCGCGTTGGCGACCGAACTCCAGCGCAGCCGGCCGATCAGCGCGGCGAGTACGATCCAGAACAGCAGATAGGCGGCGACCACCGCAAGGACGATCAGGATCAATGCGAAGCCGACCCCCGCGAATGCCGCGGCGATACCGAAGGGTATGCCGAGCGCGCTCAAAGTCAGCAGGAAGCGAAGCAGCGTCCGCCGGCGCCACAGCGCACGGCCCCCGTTCGGCAACGCGTCGAGCATGCGCTGCCGCCCCGCCTCGCGCTCGGTCGACCTGAGATCGTGAAACAGCGCGATCACGAACAACGGCGCGAGGAACACCAGCACGAAGGCGAAATCGAACCGGCCGGGCAAGGCGAGTTCGGGATTGAAAGTGTCGCCGTCGTAGATCTGCGCCTCGAGCCCCAGCGCGCGGACCCGCAGGATGTACGGCGAAACGTCGCGCATGCCGAGCGCAGCGAAGGCGAGCGGCGCGGGCGCATCCCAGGTCGGGTGGAAGCTGTAATAGGCGGCGCTCCCGGCATCCTTGGTACGATCGACATAGTCGGCGATCGCCCCGATATCCTCGGCCTGGGCGGCCGGGATGGCGGCGATAGCGGCGCGCTGGCGGGCGACTTCGGCCATCCCCATCGCAAGGGCGGCCACCGTCAGCAGCGCGAGCAGGGCCAGCGCGCCGACCGTCAGGCGCTGGCGCAGCAACAGCCGGAATTCATAGCGGAACAGGCCCATCATCGTGCTCCCAGTCGACGCGACGCGACCATCAGCAGGATCAGCGCCCCCGCCAGCCAGGCGAACACGATGGCCAGCCCGGGCAGTGCGGCGGCGGCGAGTGCGCGACCGTCGGGCGCGATGAACCGGAAGTCCGGCATGGCCTGCCAATTGCGCGCGGAGACCCGCTTGCGCCGGTCCGCGCCGGCATCGGTCGCGCCGTCGTCGGCATAGCTGACGTCCTCCATCTGCATCCGGTTCAGCCGCTGGACGAGCGCATAGCGATAGGCCTCCGCCTGCTCCAGGAACCGCTGGTGCCCGGCAAGATCGGTGCCCGCGGCGGCCATCGACAAGGACCGCAGTGCGATGGTCGGGCTCAGCAACCCCACCGCGTCGACCAGGGCATTCTGTCGCGTCTGCGCGACGTGGTTCGCGGTCGCATAGCGGCCATAGACCGCCGAGGTCAGCCGCTCGCCCTCGATGCCGACCGCACCCTTGTAGTTGATCGGCAGATCCTCGACTTTCGCGACGCCGTAGCGCGCGAGCAGCGCCCGCTTGAACTGCGCGAAATGGGGATCGTCGGGATTGTGGCTGTCCCCCATCGTACGCAGGTCGCGCGCGACCGCGACTTCGGTCTGGAGCCGGTTGGTCAGGGGAACCGCGGCGCTGGCGAGATCGGGTGCGACGCGCGGCAACAGCACCACCGCGACCGCCCACACTGCGACCAGCGCGAGCAGCGCGTCGCGGCTACGGCGGACCGACGCCGATACGAGCAAGATCAGCACCGTCCACAACGCCAGATAGCCGCCATAGCCGAGCGCGATTGCGAGCATCGGCCAACCCAGCACACCGGGCTGGGCCGTGATCGCGACCAAGCCGATCATCGCCGGCAGCCCGGCGAGCAGCGCCGCCGCACCCAGCGCCAGCAGCTTGCCGCGAACGATCTGCCCGCGGCCGGCACCTTGCAGCATCAGCGCGCGCACCGTGCCGCGTTCGGTCTCCCGCGCCAGCGCGCCATAGCCCAGGAAGATCAGCAGCAACG
>JAJNQF010000342.1 GCA_021154945.1 Sphingomonas sp. | reverse complement strand
GGGGTGTTACGCCGCGGTCGTCGCGCTGCGCAGCGCGCGCCACATCGTCCGATCCGAGCCCAAGGCCCGCGTCCTGGTCGTCACGGTCGAGCTCTCGACGCTGCACCTCCAGCCCGCCAACGAGATCGAGCCGTTGCTGGCGATGCTCCAGTTCGGCGATGGCGCCGCGGCCGCGCTGGTCACCGCGGAGGCGACCGGGCTCGAACTCGGTACGCCGTTTGCGGCGGCACTCGCCGATACGGAGGCGCTGATCCGCTGGGACGTCACCGATGCGGGCTTTGCGATGCACCTGTCCGGCGAGGTTCCCGCGCGGATCGCCACGGCATTGGCGGATACCGAGTTTCGCGCGATCGTCAGCGATGGCCGGCCGCCGGAGACGATCGACGGCTGGGCGGTACATGCCGGCGGCCGATCGATCCTCGACGCGGTCGAGCATGCAATGCAGCTGAAACCCGAGGCGCTGGCGGCGTCGCGGCAGGTGCTGGCGGACAACGGCAACATGTCGTCGGCGACGTTGATGTTCGTGTTCGAGCGCCTGCTCGCCGGGCCGCCGATCGCGCACGGGGTCGCGCTCGCGTTCGGGCCGGGACTGGCGGCGGAGGGCTTCGGGTTCCGAAGCGCGCCATGAGCCTCGTCATTCGCAGCCAGGCCGAAGAGCTGATGGACGCCGACGACCTCGACGCGGCGACTTATGCCGATGTGGTCGGCGATCTGGCCACGGTCAACACGGTGACGATGGCGCGCCGCCCGACGCTCGATTTCCTGGCGCGCGCGACAGCCGGGCGGAAACGCTTCCGGCTGCTCGACGTAGGCTTTGGCGACGGCGACATGCTGCGGCGGATCGCGCGCTGGACCGAGGCGAAAGGCATCAAGGCAGAGCTGGTCGGCGTCGATCTCAACCCGCGCAGCGAACAGGCGGCGCGGGCGCATGGCGGCGACATCCGCTACGTCACCGGCGATTATGCCGACCTTGCCGACGAGCCCTGGGACGTGATCGTCAGCAGCCTAGTCGCCCATCACATGAGCCACGATCAGCTCGTGGCGTTCCTGCGCTTCATGGAGGCGCACGCACGCGCCGGGTGGTTCGTCAACGACCTCCATCGTCACGGCTTCGCACATTGGGGCTTCCCCGTCCTCGCGACGCTGGCGCGCTGGCACCCGATCGTGCGCCACGACGGCACGCTGTCGATCGCGCGCAGCTATCGCCCCGACGAATGGCCGCCGCTGCTCGCCGAAGCCGGTATCACCCAGGCGAAGGTCCGCCGCGTCTTTCCGTTCCGGTTATGCGTCGAACGCCTGCGCTGATCGTCGGCGGCGGGCTCGCCGGGGCCGCGACCGCGATCGGCCTCGCGCGCGCCGGCCTGCCGCATCTGCTCGTCGAGCGATCGCGCGAAACCGGCGATGCTATCTGCGGCGGGTTCCTCAGCTGGCGGACGCTGGAGACGCTCGCCGAGCTCGGCATCGATCCCGACACGCTCAACCCGGATCGCGTGACGCGCGCCCGTATTTTCGCCGGAACGCGGCTCGCGGAGGCCGCCCTGCCCCGTCCAGCAGTCTCGGTCACGCGCCACCGGCTCGACACGGTCATGCTGGCGGAAGCCGCACGGCTCGGCACGCCGGTCGAGCGCGGTGTCACCGTGCGCGAGATCGACGGCATGACGGTCCGCACCGCGGACGGCGCGACGTTCGCCCCCGACGCGCTGTTCCTGGCCAGCGGCAAGCATGACGTTCGCGGGATGGCACGCCCCGAAGACGCGCGCGGATCCGACCCGACGCTGGGGTTGCGCGTCCGTATCGCCCCCTCCCCGGCACTCCGCGCGGCGCTCGATGGGGGGATCGAGCTGCACCTGTTCGACCGCGGCTATGCAGGCCTCGCGATGCAGGAGGACGGCACTGCGAACCTGTGCATGGCCGTGCATCGCTCGCGGCTTCAGGCCGCCGGATCCCCCGCGCAGTTGCTCGAGGCCCTGGGTCGCGAGATGCCAGCACTCGGCGAATGGGTCGCGCTGATCGACGGACGCGCGCCGATCGATGCGATCGCCAACGTCCCCTATGGCTGGCGACAACGCGAGGGCGTCGACGCGATCTTCCGGCTTGGCGATCAGGCGGGGGTGATCCCCTCGCTCGCCGGCGAGGGCATGGGCATCGCGCTCGCCAGCGGAGCCGCGGCCGCCGACGCCTATGTCCGCGGCGGTCCCGCTTCGGCAGCGCGGTGGCAGGAGGATTTCGCCCGCCGCCTTGCCCGCCCGATCGGCATCGCCAGCATCGTCCGCCAGGTCGCCGAAAGTACGCGGGCAGCCTGGTTGCTGCCGCTGATGCGCCCTTCCCTGATCCAGGTGATCGCCAACGCGACGAGAATAGGCCAGACCTAGAGCCTGTCCCTACGCCATATTGAAATCCGTCCTGCCAGCACGAGATTGAAACCCATGGACCAACTCAATCTTTCCGAAGCCGAGTGGCGCAAGCGGCTCACCCCCGAGCAATATCATGTGCTGCGCGAGGCGGGGACCGAGCGTGCGTTCGCGGGCGCACTCAACGACAACAAGGCGGACGGCATCTATCGCTGTGCCGCGTGCAGCAACGAACTGTTCGACAGCGCCGACAAATATGATTCCGGGTCGGGCTGGCCCAGCTTCACCCGGCCGATCGGTCCCGATGCGGTCACCGATCACGCCGATCGCAGCCACGGCATGACCCGCATCGAGACGCGGTGCGCCCGCTGCGACAGCCATATGGGCCATGTCTTCCCGGACGGCCCGCCGCCGACCGGCCAGCGCTATTGCATGAATTCGCTGTCGCTCGAATTCCGACCGCGCAAAGCGAACGCTGCGGCTTGATGCTGCTTGTAGGGCGGGGACATCGCGCGTAATTCTGCGGCCACATGGCTCGTACGCGTTCTGCTTCCCCGTCCCGTCGGTCCCCAACTCCCCCGGCGTCACGCTGGCGGCGACGGCTGGTCGTGTTCCTGCAGCTCTGCGTCGGAATCGGCGTCCTCGCGCTCGGAGCGCTGGCGATCGCGGTGTACGTCGCGATGTCGCAGCTCCCCAGCTTCGACAGCCTGAAATCGTCGCCCAACGGCCAGATGATCCGCGTCCATGCCGCCGACGGTACCGTGATCGTGTCGATGGGGCCGAGCTTCGGCGAATGGCTGCCCTACGGACAAATCCCCAAGGTCATGCGCGACGCGACCGTGTCGGTCGAGGATCGCCGCTTTCGCTCGCATATCGGCGTCGATCCGGTCGGCATCGCGCGCTCCGTGAAGGTGCGGTTCGATCGTGGTCACTGGACGCAAGGCGGCTCGACGATCACGCAGCAGCTGGCGCGGACCGTCTTCCTCAACAACCAGAAGAAGTTCGGGCGGAAATTCCGCGAGGGCATCCTGGCGTTCGCGCTCGAATGGAAGTTCAGCAAGGACCAGATCCTCGAACTCTATCTGAACAAGGTCTATTATGGCGGCGGCGCCTACGGGATCGACGCGGCGAGCCGGAAGTTCTTCGGCCACGGCGCGGATCACCTGAGCCTCGCCGAGGCCGCGGTGATCGCCGGCCTCGTCAAGGCACCGTCCAACTACTCGCCGACCGCCGATGCCGAGGCCGCGATGGGCCGCGCCGGCGTCGTGCTGGAGACGATGCAGGAAACCGGCGCGATCACCGCGTCCGAGGCTGCCGATGCGGACGTATCCGGCCTGAAACTGGCGCCCGAGCCCAAGCAGAACAGCGTCCGCTATTTCACCGACTGGGCGCTGCCGCAGCTCGACACGCTGATCGACGAGACCACAGAGCCCCTGGAAGTCTGGACGACGCTCGATCTCAACATGCAGCGGCAAGCCGATGCGGCGATCCGCGCCAATGCCCCGGCCGGCGCACAGGGCGCCCTGGTCGCGCTCGATCGTGGCGGCGAAGTGCGCGCGATGGTCGGCGGCAAGGATTACGTCTCGTCGATCTACAACCGCGCGACACAGGCGGTCCGCCAGCCGGGCTCGGCATTCAAGCTGTTCGTCTACCTCGCCGCGCTGGAGGCCGGCCACAAGCCGGAGGATTCGGTCGTCGACGAACCCGTCACGATCCAGGGCTGGAGCCCGCGCAACGATTCCCGGCGCAACTCCGGCGCGGTCTCGCTGCGCACCGCCTTCGCCTATTCGCTCAACACCATTGCCGCCAAGCTGGGCCAAGAGGTTGGCTTCAACACGGTCGCCGACATGGCGCGCCGGTTCGGCATCACGACGCCGGTCAACGTGCATCCGTCGATGGTGCTCGGCACGTCCGAGGTCCGCGTGATCGACATGACGCGCGCCTTCGCGTCGGTCGCCAGCAAGGGCGTCGCGGTCACGCCGTACGGGATCACGCGCGTCACCGCGAACGGCCAGACGATCTACACGCATGAGGTCGATCGCAGCCATGTGCTCGTCGCGCCCTATGTCGCCGCCGAGATGACCGACCTGCTCCAGACCGCGGTCAACACCGGCACCGGCCGCGCGGCGCAGATCGGCCGCCCGGTCGCCGGCAAGACGGGGACGACCAGCTCGTCGAAGGATGGCTGGTTCCTGGGCTTCTCCAGCGGCATCACGACCGGCGTGTGGATGGGGCGTGACGACGCCAAGCCGATCGCCGGGCTGCATGGCGGCCAGGCACCGGCGCGTGCCTGGGCGGCGTTCATGAAGCCCGCGACCGCCAACCGTCCGATCGAGCAGTTCGATACGAAGGTGACCCTGCCCGAGTGGCAGCTCGAACCCGACGAGGAGAGCTATTTCGGCCAGCCCGACAATGGCCAGATGGCGGTCGACGCGGACGGCAATCCGATCGATCCGGACCAGCCGCCGGTACCGACCGACGCGCAGACCGGCGATACGATTCCGCGGCCCGATGCGGATCAGCCCGAGACGCCGGCCGCGCCACCGGCGCCACCGCAGCAGATGAATCAGGACTGGATCGACCGCGTCACCGGCCGCAACCAGCCGCGTCAGGAGCAACCGGCAGGACGCCAGCCGCTAACCCGCGACGTGCCGCGCGATAGATATCAGGATGGCCGCTACCAGGACGACCGCAATCAGGATCGCCGGTATCAGGACGACCGACCGAACCAGTGAAGTTCGGCGCCGTGCGTGCGTAACCAGACGCGCGCGGGCGTAGGGTCTTCGCCGTAGAGTTGCTCGACCAGCGCGTGGAAGACCGGTGCGTGGTTCATGTGAACGCGGTGAGCGACTTCATGCGCGACGGTGGCGCGGCGGACCCAGCTCGGCGCGAGGATCAGGCGCCAGCTGTAGCGGATCACGCCGCTCGATGCGCAACTGCCCCAGCGGCCCTTGGCATCGCCGACCGCGACCTGCGCGACGCTGACCTTCGCCTTGGCGGCATATTCGGCGGTCTCGGTTTCGAGCACGGCGAGTGCGGTGCGTTTCAACCAAGCCTCGACGCGGCGCGCGATCGTTTCGGGCGGACCCGACAGCGACAGGACCGAGCCTTCGCGCACCACGGTGCGACGGCTGCCCGGAATCCACTCGATCGTCAGCGGTTCGTCGGCGACGGTGACGACCGCACCGGGGACGAAGGGGCGGGGCTGGGGGAGCAACGCGCGCTGTTCGGCGATCCAGCCGGCCTTGTCCTCGGCCCAGGCCAGCGCCTGCTTCAGCGCCGCCCGCTTTGGCAGGACGAGCCGCGCGCGGCCGCTCGCAGGATCGATCGACAACCGTGCACGACGGGCGCGAGGGTGACGGACGATCTCCAGGCCTTCTATCATCGGGCGATCACAGGGCGATCACCGGCTTACAGTTCGCGGTCGATCACGTGGTATTCCAGCTCGCCCGCCTCGTCCTCGCTGACGGTCCAGCCGCGCACAGATTGCTTGGCGCGGTGGACGGCCTCGCGGTCGCCACAGACGAGGTAATGCCACTCGGGCAGCTGCTCGCCGGCCGCGTGCAGGCGGTAGGCACAGGTCGAGGGAAGCCAGTCGATGCCGTGGACGTTGCCGGTCGTCAGCCGCACGCATTCGGGCACGTACGCGTGGCGGTGGCGGTAATCCGAGCATTGCCCGCTGCGCCGGTCGAGCAGGCGGCACGATACGTTGGTCGCGACGAGTTCGCCGGTCTCCTCGTCCTCGAGCTTGTGGATGCAGCATTTGCCGCAGCCGTCGCACAAGGCTTCCCATTGGCCGCGGTCGAGTTGCTCGATCGGCGTATCTTCCCAGAAGCGCGCGCTCACGATACCCAGCGCTTGATCTCAGTCGCCACCGCGTCGGGCCCTTGTTCCTGCGGCAGCAAAGCGAGGGGCTTGCCGTCCGGGTCCATCAGATAGGCCTGCCGGCTGTGGTTTACGAGGTAGCCGCCCCCGGGGGAGGGCTCGCCCTTGCTCGAATACACCGCATATTCGGTCTTGATCCGGTCGATCGCCTCGGGGCTGCCGGTCAGGCCGACCATGCGCGGGTGGAAGGCGGAGACGAACTGCTTGAGTACCGCGGGCGTATCGCGCGCCGGATCGACCGTCACGAACACCGGCACGATCTTCGCGGCGATCGCGGGGCCGCTCGCCTCGAGCTTTTTCACCGCGGCGCCGATCGCCTGGACATCCGTCGGACACACATCGGGGCAGAAGGTGTAACCGAAATACATGATCCGGTATTTGCCCGCGAAATTGCGCTCGGTGACGGCCTGCCCGTTCTGGTCGGTCAACGCGAAAGGACCGCCGATCCGGGCGCCTTCGAGCGGCGGTTTGGCGGGGGGCTGGGACGAGTTGCAGGCCGCCAACGCCAGGGCGGGCAGGGCGAGCGTACAAAGGATGAAACGAAGGGTCATGATGCCGCCAGCCTTGATCTGTTCGCTACTGCGGCGCAAGCGTCGCCAATATCCAGGACGAACCAAGGAAGTCTCTCGATGCGTATTCGCCTGATGCTCGCCACCGCCCTTCTGACGCCCGCGCTCGGTATGGCGGCGCCCGCCTTCGCGCAGGGCCAGTCGGAGGGGTACAAGTTCCTGTCCGCGGTGCGCGATGCCAAGAACAACGAGGTCCTCGAGATGCTCGGCCGCCCGGGCAGCAACATCATCAACACGCGCGACGTGACGAACGGGGAGGGCGCGCTCCACATCGTCATCAAGCGCGGCGACGAGGTCTATCTGCGCTTCCTGCTGCAAAAGGGCGCGGACGCCAATCTGCGCGACGGCAAGGGCAACACGCCGCTGCTGCTCGCGGTGACGCTTGGGCAGACGGGCATGATCCCGATCCTGACTGCGGCGGGGGCGAACCCGAACCTCGGCAACTCGGCCGGCGAGACACCGCTGATCCGCGCGGTCCAGCGCCGTGACGTGGGGATGATCCGCGTGCTGCTGAACGAGAACGCCGATCCCGACCATGCGGATATCATCGCCGGCATGTCGGCGCGCGACTATGCCAAGCAGGATGGGCGCAACCCGGTCGTGTCGAAGCTGCTGGCGGATGCGCCGAAGAAGGTGCGGAAAGCGGTATCGGGGCCGAAATTCTGAGTTTGAGCGGCGGTCGCTGAGGTCGCCGAGGTTGCCAAAATCACGACGCGCTCCCCTCCCTGGAAGGGAGGGGCTGGGGGTGGGTAGGCCGGCTCGTGACGCAACCGTTCTACGATACGGAAATCGACCCACCCCC
>JAJNQF010000331.1 GCA_021154945.1 Sphingomonas sp. | reverse complement strand
CTCATGTTACGGAACAGAGCAAGACGGTGGGCCGAGGTCCGCTGAAGCTTACGGCCGCCTACGCGATGGCGCATGTTCAATACCTTTTCGTTCGTTCAGGGGCCGTGTGAGGTACCCGGGAGCTGGTCGCCGTTAAGGCCGCGACCGATCGCCTTTCGTAAAAGAAGGTTAGGCCGGGTTACGCCAATGACGCTTCCTTGGCCATGCCAACTTTATCTTCAACCGGGTGGCGCCGCGGCAAAGCCGCGTCGTCGAACGGGTCGGACGAAACCGACCCGCCGGCCGGGCTGTTTCGTCTCCGGGGCAAGCTCGCTTGCCCCGGTGCGAAATCAACCCATAATCTCCTGCTCGAGCTTCTTGGCCATCTCTTCGATGTTCTCAGGTGGCCAGCCGGGGATTTCCATGCCCAGGCGAAGACCCATCGACGACAGAACTTCCTTGATCTCGTTCAAGGACTTGCGGCCGAAGTTAGGCGTACGCAGCATCTCGGCTTCGGTCTTGCCGACCAGATCGCCGATGTAGATGATGTTGTCGTTCTTGAGGCAGTTCGCCGAGCGCACCGACAGTTCCAACTCGTCGACCTTCTTGAGAAGGTAACGGTTGATCTGCTGGGTGTCGCCTGCCGGCTCCGCACCACCGGCAGCGGGTGCTGCCTGGCCGATCGGGGCCGACGAACGCGTCACCGACGAATCGTCGAAGTGGACGAACAGCGCGAGCTGGTCCTGGAGGATGCGACCGGCATAGCCGACTGCGTCTTCTGGGGTGATCGTGCCGTCGGTTTCGATCGTCAGCGTCAGCTTGTCGTAATCCAGGTCCTGACCGACGCGAGTCGGGTCGACCTTGTACGAAACCTGCCGTACCGGCGAGTACAGCGCATCGACCGGGATCAGACCGATCGGCGCATCGGCCGGGCGGTTTGCGGTCGCGGGCACGTAACCCTTACCGATGTCGGCGGTCAGCTCCATGTTGAGCGTCGCACCCTCATCGAGGTGGCAGATCACGAGATCCTTGTTCATGATCTCGATGTCGCCCGAGACGGCGATGTCGCCGGCCTTGACTTCACCCGGACCCGTTGCCGAGAGTTGGAGGCGCTTGGGCCCCTCGCCCTGCATGCGGATCGCGATCTGCTTCACGTTGAGGACGATGTCGGTCACGTCCTCGCGGACGCCGGCCAAAGACGAGAACTCATGCAGCACGTTCTCGATCTTGATCGAGGTGACGGCCGCGCCCTGCAGCGACGAGAGCAACACGCGACGCAGCGCGTTGCCGAGCGTCAGGCCGAAGCCACGCTCGAGCGGCTCGGCGATGAAGGTCGCCTTGCGCTTGGTGTCGCCACCGGCCTTTTTCTCCAGGCCGCTGGGCTTCTTGAGTTCCTGCCAGTTCTTTGCGTTGACAGACACATGCTTCCCCTAATTTGGGGGCCGACGAAAAGGACTTCCGCCGGCCATTAAAATGCATCCGCGACGCGCGTTCGACCTGATCAGGGTCAACCGTGCGCGGACAACGTCGGAGAAATCAGACGCGACGACGCTTCGAAGGACGAACGCCGTTGTGCGGGATCGAGGTCACGTCGCGGATCGACGTGATCTGGAAACCGACTGCCTGAAGTGCGCGCAGTGCCGATTCGCGACCCGAGCCGGGGCCCTTGACCTCGACTTCGATCGTGCGGACGCCGTGCTCGGCGGCCTTCTTGCCGGCGTCTTCCGCTGCGACCTGGGCCGCGTACGGAGTCGACTTGCGCGAGCCCTTGAAGCCCATTGCGCCGGCCGACGACCACGAGATCGCGTTGCCCTGGGCATCGGTGATCGTGATCATGGTGTTGTTGAAGCTGGCATTCACGTGAGCGACGCCAGAGGTGATGTTCTTGCGCTCGCGCCGCTTAATGCGCTGAGGTTCGCGTGCCATGGTGTATTTCCTGACCTGTATCTGCGTGACGCCGGGCGGTCGCTAAGGACCAGCGCCGGCGGAGTAATCCGTTGAAAAAGCGGATTACTTCTTCTTGCCGGCGATCGGCTTGGCCTTGCCCTTGCGGGTGCGCGCATTGGTATGCGTGCGCTGGCCGCGGACCGGGAGGCCCTTGCGATGACGCAGGCCGCGATAGCAGGCGAGATCCATCAGGCGCTTGATGTTCATCGAGGTCTGGCGGCGCAGATCGCCCTCGACGGTGTGATCGGCGTCGATCGTCTCGCGGATGTGCAGGACTTCCTGGTCGGTCAGGTCCTGGACGCGTGCGGTGTCGGCGATGCCGAGCTTCGCGACGATTTCCTTGGCCTTGGTCGAACCGATGCCGTGAATGTAGGTCAGCGCGATCACCACGCGCTTGTTGGTCGGGATATTAACACCCGCGATACGTGCCATGAACTTGGTTCTCCTGCTCCACGAGGTCCGGCATGGCTGCACGAACCTCATCTCTTAGCGATGAACCGAAACGCACGATAACGACGAACGCAAACAAGCGCCGCCGGAACCGTCGTGTCGGGGAGAGTTCGAATAAGCGCGCGCCAACGCGCTGTCAAGCGAGCGGTTCCGCAGGAACGGCCACGGCCTGGCGCATCTTGAGCCAGCGGCGGAACGAGACGACCGTCCAGATGATTTCGACCACCCCGAACGGCCACGCGCCCTGGAGAAAGCCGTAGATCGAGCCAAGCACGCACCCGAACGCAAAGCCGAGCGTCCACCAATGCGAGCCGGCTTCCTTGGCGTAGCATAGCAGGGTGAAGGATACCGCGGCTAGGCCGAATAGCGAGAGAGGGTCCATGGGAAGGCCATGCCCTGCGCGTCGCGAAGGCGCTACCCCGGCACCGTACCCGGCACCGTAATCTTCGCACAAAAACGCGATGATCGTGGGGCAAGGATCTTGGGGCCAACGGCCGTCTAAACGGATCATCGGCCGAAGGTCTCGCAAGAGCGCAAGCCGCACCGGCGCTGACTGGCGGGGGCGGTGGCCAAGCGCTACCAGCACTGGGGAGCCGCACGCGCTTTCGGTCCGGACGGGCCTCCTACCAGCCATCGGAGCATGCATGATCGTCCGCTTTGGCATCCTTGCCGCAGTGCTGTACGCGGCGCCGTCCACCGCTACCCCGCCCTCAGCCATCCCCGCGCTGCGCCACGCATGGCCGGGCGACGCCCTCGGACGGGTCGAAGGCCTTGCAGCGCTCCAGACCCTCGAGATCGAATTGCTCACCCGCGACAGCGCCACGCTGGCGCTCGACGACTGGTGCGCGGCCCACCGGATCGATGCACCGGGCAGCAAGATCGTCGCGGATCGCGACTATTCGGTCACCAAGGCCCCGACCGCCGATCAGCGACGCCAATTGGGCGTTAGCGACCAGGAGCCGATCCGGTATCGCCGGGTACGCCTGCGATGCGGCAGCCATATCCTGTCGGAAGCCGACAATTGGTACGTGCCGTCGCGGCTTACCCCGGCGATGAACGTCGCGCTCGACCATAGCGACGTCGCCTTCGGACGTGTCGTGCAGCCGCTCCACTTTCGCCGCCAGACGCTGTCGGCACGGCTATTATGGTCGCCCCTGCCGATCGGCTGGGATCGCGGCACGCCGATCGTGGGCGCGACTCCGACGCTGGAGATCCCTGAACACGTCATAGAGAACCGCGCGTTACTCGTTACGCCGACGGGAACGCCATTCAGCGAAGTGGTCGAAACGTACACGCGCACCGTGCTCGATTTCGCCCCGCCGACGCTGAAATGAGGCTGGCGAAACGCGAGGAATGCGACATCGTCCATTCCTGGATGTTAGCACCGCAGCGTCCGCCCGCTGGGCGTAAGCGGTCGCTCGTCCGCGCTCGACGCAAACCATAGGCGCTATTTTCATCGGCTACTTCCGCCCGAACAGCTTTTCGATGTCACCGTGTGCGAGCTTTACCCAGGTCGGGCGCCCGTGGTTGCATTGGCCGGAATGGGGGGTGACTTCCATTTCGCGGAGGAGCGCGTTCATTTCGGGGACCGACAGGATGCGGCCGGCGCGGACGGAGCCGTGGCAGGCCATCGTGCCGGCTACCGCGTCGAGGCGTTCTTTTAGGGAAAGTGCTTCGTCGAAGGCGGCGAGTTCGTCGGCTAGGTCGGTGACGAGGCCTTTGGGATCGCTTTGACCAAGGAGCGCAGGCGTGGCGCGGACCAGCATGGCGTGGGGGCCGAAGCGTTCGAGGTCGAGGCCGAATTCGGAGAGTTCTTCGGCGCGGGATTCGAGGCGGTCGCAGGCGGATTCGTCGAGTTCGACGACTTCTGGGATCAGGAGGGCTTGGCTCGCTATGGTGCCGCCGATCAGGGCTGCGCGCATGCGTTCGAGGACGAGGCGTTCGTGGGCGGCGTGCTGGTCGACGAGGACTAGGCCGTCTTCGGCTTCGGCTACTATATAGGTCTTGGCGACCTGGCCTCGGGCCACACCCATGGGGAAGGCTGTGGTTTGGGGCGGGGGTGCCCAGGCGGGTTCGGCTCTTGCCTGCGGGGGCGACGCGAAGAAATTTGGGCGGGAATCGTTGACCGCGCCATAGCTTCTACTCTCCAAAGGGAGCCTTTGGGGCGTGCCCTCACCTTCCCATCCGCTTTGCGGACGGGCCCCTTCCTCTCCCCCGGGGGGAGAGGAGATGGTTTCGGGTTGCCACATCGAGAGGGCGGACTCGCTGGCGCGTTGGCTGCGGTGGCCTGCCGCGTCCAATGCTCGGCGGAGACCGGAGACTATGAGGCCGCGCACCATCGCGGGATCGCGGAAGCGGACTTCGGTTTTCGCGGGGTGGACGTTGACGTCGACCTGGTCGGTGGGGATGTCGAGGAACAAAGCGACG
Organism: Sphingomonas sp.; assembly: GCA_021154945.1. Lineage (GTDB taxonomy): Bacteria > Pseudomonadota > Alphaproteobacteria > Sphingomonadales > Sphingomonadaceae > Sphingomonas. Next base: position 7,416 of record JAJNQF010000331.1, on the reverse strand, counting down.
ACGGCGTGGCGGTCGCGCGGGAGCATCTCGGCATAGGCGCCGCGGATCGCGCCCATCAGCAGGCGGTCCTTCACGGGCCGTCCGTTGACGAAGAGATACTGGTGGTCGGCGATGCCGCGATTGTAGGTCGGCAGGCTGGCGACGCCGCCGAGGACCAAGCCTTCGCGTTCGAGATCGATCGCGACCGAATTGTCGGCGAGCGCGCGATCGGTGAGCGTCGCCACCCTGCCCGGCCGATCCTCGACCTGCGTCGCCGACAGCGCGCGGCGGCCGTCATGTTCGAGCGTGAAGCCGATGTCCGGGCGCGCCATCGCAAGGCGGCGGACGACGTCGAGACAGGCGGCGTACTCCGCGCGGGGGGAGCGGAGGAACTTGCGGCGGGCGGGGACGCGGGCGAAGAGGGCCTCGACCACCACCCGCGTACCGGGGGGAAGCGCGGCGGGGCCTTCGCGCTCGACCCGGCCATTGTCGACCGTGCGCGCCCAACCTTCGGCGCCGCGAATCCGGCTCTCGATCGTCAGCCGTGCGACGCTCGCGATCGAGGGCAACGCCTCGCCGCGAAAACCGAGCGTCACGACCGATTCGATAAACTCGTCGGGCAGCTTCGAAGTCGCGTGGCGTTCGAGTGCGAGCGCCATGTCTGCAGGCGTCATTCCGCAGCCGTCGTCGGCCACCTCGATCCGCGAAGTTCCTCCTTCGACAAGGAGAATCGCGATGCGGCCGGCGCCCGCGTCGATCGCGTTTTCGACTAACTCCTTCAACGCGCTGGCGGGTCTTTCCACCACTTCACCGGCGGCGATGCGATTGACCAGATGCTCGGGGAGACGCCGTATTGACATGGGTTTGCGTCTAGACCAAGCGACGGCATCCCGCGACCCGCAAACGCCACTTAATATAGTATAGGCACCCGGTGCTCGAAACCACCGGCGGGCTCCGCGAGATGATGTGTGTGCGCATGTTTTGCTGGCGGTCCGCCCGTCCGGCGGACAGGATTACGGGACCCTGATTGAATGGCCTTCTACTCGCGTTTCTTCAAGTTCATGTCGCACGACATGGCGATCGACCTCGGCACCGCGAACACCGTCGTCTACGTCCGTGGCCGCGGCATCGTCCTGAACGAGCCGTCGGTGGTTGCGGTCGAGACGATCAACGGGATCAAGCGCGTGAAGGCGGTCGGTGACGACGCCAAGATGATGATGGGCAAGACGCCGGGCAACATCGAGGCGATCCGGCCACTCCGCGACGGCGTGATCGCGGACATCGACGTCGCCGAGCAGATGATCAAGTATTTCATCCAGAAGGTCCACGGACCCCGCAAGTTCGCGCGCTGGCCCGAGATCGTGATCTGCGTGCCGTCCGGTTCTACCAAGGTCGAGCGCCGCGCGATCCGCGATGCCGCGTCGAACGCGGGTGCGTCGCAGGTCTGGCTGATCGAGGAGCCGATGGCGGCGGCGATCGGCGCGGACATGCCGGTGACCGAGCCGATCGGTTCGATGGTCGTCGACATCGGCGGCGGCACGACCGAAGTCGCGGTGCTGTCGTTGCGTGGTCTCGCCTACACCACCTCGGTGCGCGTCGGCGGCGACAAGATGGACGAGGCGATCGTCTCCTACGTCCGCCGCAACCATAATTTGCTGATCGGCGAAGCGACGGCGGAGCGCATCAAGAAGGAGGTCGGCATCGCCAAGCCGCCGGTCGACGGCATCGGCATGATCATCCAGATCAAGGGCCGCGACCTCGTCAACGGCGTGCCGAAGGAAATCCAGATCAATCAGGGGCAGATCGCCGAGGCGCTGAGCGAGCCGGTCGCGACGATCGTCGAGGGCGTCCGCGTCGCGCTTGAGAACACCGCACCCGAGCTGGCCGCGGACATCGTCGACCAGGGCATCGTGCTCACCGGCGGCGGCGCGCTGCTGCAGGGGCTGGACGAGGTGCTGCGCGACGAGACCGGGCTGCCGGTGACGGTCGCCGAGGACCCGCTGACCTGCGTCGCGCTCGGCACTGGCCGCGCGCTCGAGGATCCATTGTTCCGCGGCGTGCTGATGAGCGGCTAAGAGGTTGGTTTTGCTTTAAGACACGCGGACACGAAATCGCGTCGTCCGAGTCGCGGGGGATCTGGCCCCTGCGCTTCGGCGGCGCCCGAGACAGGGGGACAGGCGCATGGCGCCAGCCCGCGACCGGCGCACGGGGTTTTCCCGACGTCGGCAATATGGTGTGTTCATGGGCTATGTGCTCGCCGTCGCTGGTGCGGTGGTGGGCCTGGTGCTGCTCGTCGCGTCCACGTTCAATCCGCCGGCGTTCTCGGCGCTGCGGATGGGCGTGGCGGGCGTGACCACGCCGGTCTCGACCGGACTCGCTACGATCGGGTCGTCGATCTCGGGCATCCCCGATGCGATCGGCAATTACTTCTTCGTGAAGCAGGAGAACGTCGCGCTGCGCGCGGATCGCGCGCGGACGCGCTCGCTGCTGATGCGCGCGCGCACGATCGCCTATGACAACCGACGGCTGCGCAGCCTCCTGGCGATCCGCGACCGTTCGCCGGAGCCCGTCGTGACCGCGCGGCTGGTGAGTTCAAGCGCATCGAGCGGACGGCGCTATGCCCTGCTCAACGCCGGCCGGTGGAGCGGCGTGAAGCCCGGCATGCCGGTGCGCGGCCCCGATGGCCTGATCGGGCGCGTGGTCGAGACCGGGCCGAACGCGGCGCGCGTGCTGTTGCTGAGCGACGGCGACAGCATCGTCCCCGTCCGCCGCACCCGCGACGGCCTACCCGCGATCGCGGCGGGGCGCGGCGACGGGATGATCGACATCCGCTCGGTCAACGCGACCAACGTGCGCTTCAACGCGGGCGACCTGTTCGTGACGACCGGCACCGGCGGCATCTACGGCCCCGGCGTGCCGGTCGCCCGCGTGACCAGGGCCGGCTCGGATTCGGTGATGGCGCGTACCTTCGCCGATCCCGACACGCTCGACTTCGCGCTGGTCGAGAAGGTGTTCATGCCGGTCCCGCCGCCACGCCCGATCGCGCAGCAATGAGCATGCCGCGATGAGCCGCCCCCGCGTCGTCGACAGCGTCGACTACAAGCCGTTCGAGACCAAGCTGCCGGCCAGCCGCGCACGGGCGATCCCCTGGGCGACGGTCATGGCCGGATCGCTGGTCACGATCATCCCGGTGGTCGCGACGATCCCCCTCCTCCCGCCGTTCGGGTTCGTCATGCTGCTGGCGTGGCGGCTGCTCGCGCGGTTCGCGTTCCGGCCTTGGGCGGCCGCCCCGCTCGGGCTGTTCGACGATCTGGTCAGCGGCCAGCCGCTCGGCAGCGCGGTGCTGATGTGGTCGCTCGCGTTCGTCGGCATCGACATGCTCGAACAGCGCCTGGCGTTCCGCGATTACTGGCAGGACTGGCTGATCGCGAGCGGCCTGATCGCGGCGTGCATCCTGGGCGGGCGGTTCATCGCGGTACCGGTCGGCGCGCATGTCGACACCGTGCTGATCGCGCAGATCGTCGTCACGATGCTCTGCTTCCCGCTCGCCGCGCGGATCGTCGCGTTCATCCAGAACAAGCGGGGCGGCGAGTGAGGAACACCCCGCGGATCGTCACCGAGATGTCGCAGGCATACACCTTCTCCAGGCGTGCCTGGATGCTGGGCGCGGCGCAGGGCGCGGTCGGGCTGATGCTCGCCGGGCGGATGGCGTGGCTGTCGGTCGCGCAGAACGAGCGCTACACGATGTTGTCCGAGAGCAACCGCGTCAACATGACGCTTCTGCCGCCCCGCCGCGGCTGGATCGTCGACCGCCACGGCGTGCCGATCGCCAACAACCGCACCGATTTCCGCGTCGACATCATCCCCGATCGCCTCCGCGACAAGGAGCGCGTGCTGCCGCTGCTCGGCCGCATCCTCCAGTTGCCGCCCGAGGAAGTCGAACGGATCGCGATCGACCTTGAGCACGCCGCGGGGTTCCAACCGGTGCAGGTCGCGGAGAATCTCGACTGGGAGCGGTTCGCCGCGGTCAGCGTCCGCCTGCCCGAACTGCCCGGCGTCGCGCCAACCCGCGGGTTCGCACGCAGCTATCCGGCGGGCGCCGCGGTCGCGCATCTGACCGGCTATGTCGGCGTGCCCAATGCCGAGCAGTATAAGAAGACGCGCGACCCGCTGCTCGTCACGCCCGGGTTCAAGCTCGGCAAGGACGGGCTGGAGAAGATGCTCGAGCCCGAACTGCGCGGCATCGCCGGCGCCAAGCGCGTCGAGGTCACCGCACGCGGCAAGCTGGTCGCCGAACTCGCCACCAAGCCCGACGTGCCCGGCAAGACCGCGCGCCTGACGATCGATGTCGGCTTGCAGGAGTACGCGGCAAGGCGTCTCGGCACCAACTCCGGATCGGTCGTCGTGATCGACACGCGCACCGGCGAGATGCTCGCGATGGTGTCGATGCCGGCCTATGATCCGAACAGCTTTTCGGACGGGATCAGCCATCTCGAATGGCAGATGCTGAGCGACGACGATCACGTGCCGCTGATGAACAAGGTCACGCAGGGGCTGTATCCGCCGGGCTCGACCGTCAAGCCGATGAACGGCCTCGCGCTGATGAACGCGGGCGTCGATCCGTCGACCCGCATCAATTGTTCGGGCGCAATGCGGCTCGGGACCAGCGTGTTCCATTGCCACAAGAAGAGCGGCCACGGTCCGCTCGACCTCAAGAACGCGATCATGCAGAGCTGCGACATCTATTTCTACGAGATGGCGCGGCGGGTCGGCTACAACGCGATCGCCCCGGTCGCGCGCGTGCTGGGGCTCGGCCAGAAGTTCGACCTGCCCTTCTCGACGCAGCGCTACGGCACGGTCCCCGATCCGGCGTGGAAGCTGAAGAAATACAAGCACGACTGGACCGTGGCGGACTCGCTGAACGCGTCGATCGGCCAGGGCTATGTGCTCGCCAACCCGTTGCAGCTCGCGGTGATGGCGGCGCGGCTGGCATCGGGGCGGGCGTTGCAGCCGAGCATCCTGGCGAACCACGTCCACCGCGTCTCCCCTGCCCTCGCGATCGATTCCGAGCATCTCGCGCGCGTCCGCGACGCGATGTTCGGCGTGATCAACCAGGGCGGCACCGGCGGCGCGGCCAAGCTGCTCATTCCCGGCGTCGCGATCGCGGGCAAGACCGGCACCGCGCAGGTCCGCCGCATCACGATGGCGGAGCGGCGCTCGGGCGTGCTGAAGAACGGGCAGCTGCCGTTCAAGATGCGGGATCACGCGCTGTTCATCGGCTTCGCCCCCGCCGACAATCCGCGCTATGCGCTGGCGGTGGTGCTCGAGCATAACGGCCACACCGTGCGCAACCTCGACACACCGATGATCGCCCGCGACATCATGACCTATATGCTCGACCGCGAGCGTGCTCTGAAATCGCTCGCCGAGGTCGAACCGACCTGGGGCGGCGATATTCGCACGCGCATGGCGGCGACCGCGGAGACGTATCGCAAGGCGCAATCCGCCCCGCCCGCGGCGATCGCCACCAAGACCGACGCGATTGTGCCCAGCGACGCCCCGGCGGTGGTCAACGCCACCGACATGGCCAACGCGACGCAGGAAGCGCTCACCACGCCCGGCAGCACGGTCGCCGAGGACGATACGCGGGACCGCCAGCAATGACTCCCGACCGAATGACCCCCATCAGGCGCACGCGATGAACCGTATCGTCCCCGAACCGCTCGCCAAGCTTCCCTGGCTGGTGATCATCCTGGTCATCGCGATCGGCTGTTTCGGGCAGATCGTGCTGTATTCGGCGGCGGGCGGCTCGCTCCGGCCCTGGGCGCTGTCGCAGGGTATCCGCTTCTTCGTGCTGCTCGCCGGCGCGATGGGGCTGTCCTACATCCCCGAACGCACCTGGAAGGCCGCCGCGCTGCCCGCCTATGCGCTGATCGTGCTGTCGCTGATCGCGGTCGAGATCCTCGGCAAGGTCTCCGGCGGGTCGCAGCGCTGGCTCGACCTCGGCTTCATCCGCCTCCAGCCGTCCGAGTTCATGAAGCCCGCGATCGTGCTGGCGGCGGCGAAATTCTACGACATGCTCCCGCCCGGCGAGACGCGCCGCTTCGGCGGGATCTGGCCCGCCGCGCTGCTGATCGCCGTTCCCGCGGCGATCGTGATGAAGCAGCCCGATCTCGGCACCGCGCTGATGATCTGCTCGGGCGGCGCGACCGTCATGTTCCTTGCCGGCGTTCCCCTCCGGCTGTTCGTGGGCGGCGCGATCGCCGCCGCGATCGCGATCCCGCTCTCGATCAACTTCCTGCTGCACGATTATCAGCGCAACCGCATCCTCATCTTCCTCGATCCCGAGAGCGATCCGCTCGGCACCGGCTATCACATCAGCCAGTCGAAGATCGCGATCGGCTCGGGCGGAATCTGGGGCAAGGGTTTCCTCCAGGGCACACAGAGCCATCTCGACTACCTCCCCGAGGGCCATACCGACTTCGTCTTCGCGACGATGGCGGAGGAATGGGGGCTGGTCGGCGGCTGCCTGCTGATCCTCGCCTTCCTGCTGGTGATCCGCTGGGGGATCGAGGTCGGCCAGCGCGCCAACAGCCGCTTCGCCAGGCTGACCGCGGCCGGCCTCGCCACGACGATCTTCTTCTACGTCGCGATCAACCTTATGATGGTGATGGGCCTTGCGCCGGTCGTCGGCATCCCGTTGCCGCTGGTGAGCTTCGGCAGTTCGGCGCAGATGACCGTGCTGCTGTGCCTCGGCATCCTGATGTCGATCGACCGCCAGAACCGCAAGACTGTCGGCTGGTAGGCCGGATAATTCGGCTTATTTCGCGAAAAAGCGGCTCGATCGACGAAAACGGACTCGGATCGACGAAAAGGGGGTTGCGGCCCCCGACGAGTCTGCTAACAGCGCGCCTCCAGCAGCGGGGCGCCACACCAGGGCGCCACTCAAAACCGCCCCGGAATGGACGCATAGCTCAGTTGGTAGAGCAGCTGACTCTTAATCAGCGGGTCCTTGGTTCGAGCCCAAGTGCGTCCACCATTTTTTCCGTTTACATATCAGGCATTTAGCTTGACCCCACCTACAAGGCTGGGTCGGAGCGGGCTCGTGCTGTGACCAGTTTTGTGACCTCGACCGGGGCCTTCTCCCTCGGGCGCAGTGTGACCTGATTTGCCATCGAAAATCAGCTGGTCTGCATGAGGCTGCAAATGCTTCACCGACATGTGCGCGTAACGACGCACCATCACCGCTGATCTCCCGCCACCCAGCGCCTACAGCCCCCATGTGGGCACGTCATTTTGCCGGAGTCAGCTCGCCTAGCTATGCCGCAGGTCGCGTCAGCGAAGGCTTTACCGACATCCGTAGGCCCTCTGCGTTTCACTACTTCGGGCACTCTTTCATATCTGCGCGAAAGCTAGCGTGTATGAGTGATCGGACTC
>JAJNQF010000320.1 GCA_021154945.1 Sphingomonas sp. | reverse complement strand
GACGCTGCTGCCGAGCGTCTCGGCGGCCAGAGCCTGCTGTCCTTCACCGATGATGACGATCGTCTCGGTAATCGCCGGATGCGCGGAAAACGCGTCGTAGGAATAGGCGACCATCGGACGCCCGGCGATCGGCGCGAACTGCTTGGGTACCGATCCCCCGGCGCGCACGCCAGTTCCGGCGGCGACGATGATCGCAACGATACGGTGTGCCTGTGTCATCGTCGCGACCTAGCGGTTCGTCCGGAGGCTCGCCAGTCTTGCGACTGAGCGCGGAGTAGGGTAGGGCGATGCCTCTTTTTCAGGCACATCAATGCGTAATCTATCTTCCATCCAGATCGGTCCCGTCCGGATCGAAAGCCCCGTTGTGCTCGCGCCGATGACCGGCGTCACCGACATGCCGTTCCGCACCCTGGTGCGACGCTATGGTTCGGGCCTCAACGTGACCGAGATGGTCGCGAGCCAGGCGGCGATCCGCGAAACGCGCCAGTCGTTGCAGAAGGCTGCGTGGGACAGACTGGAAGAGCCGGTGTCGATGCAGCTGATCGGTTGCACCCCGTACGAGATGGGCGAGGCTGCCAAGCTCAGCCAGGATCGCGGTGCGGCGATCATCGACATCAACATGGGCTGCCCGGTGCGGAAGGTCGTCAATGGCGATGCGGGCTCCGCGCTGATGCGCGATACCAAGCTCGCCAGCGCGATCATCGAGGCCACCGTGAAGGCGGTCGACGTCCCCGTGACGCTGAAAATGCGGATGGGCTGGTGCCATGACAGCCTCAACGCGCCCGACCTCGCGCGGATCGCCGAGGATCTCGGCATCAAGCTGATCACCGTCCACGGCCGCACGCGCAACCAGATGTACAAGGGCAACGCCGACTGGGGCTTCGTCCGCAAGGTCAAGGATGCAGTGAGCGTGCCGGTGATCGTCAACGGCGATATCTGCACGATCGAGGACGCCGAAGCAGCGATGGACCAGTCGGGCGCGGATGGCCTGATGATTGGCCGCGGCAGCTATGGTCGCCCATGGGTGCTCGGCCAGGTGATGGAGTGGTTCGCCACCGGCCGGCGCATCGAAGATCCGTCGATCACCGAGCAATATGATGCGATCGCAGGGCATTACGAGGCGATGCTCGAACATTACGGGATCGAGACCGGCGTTAACATGGCCCGGAAACATATCGGCTGGTATACCAAGGGGCTGCCCGGTTCGGCCGAGTTCCGCAACAAGGTGAACCAGGTTCCCGATCCCAAGCAGGTCAAGGCGATGCTCGCCGAGTTCTACGCTCCCTGGCGCGACCTTGCAGCGGCCTGACACGCACTCTCGGGTACGGCCGGGTTTTGCGGAGTTGTTCGCGGCGCTCCCGGTCGCCGTCGTCGTGGTCGATCCGAATCAGCGCGTCGCGCATGCCAACGCGCTCGCCGAGCAACTGCTGAACCTGTCGGAGCGGCTGATGATCGGCCAGCCGCTCGACGCGATCATTCCGCCGCCCGACGATCCGCGCAATCGCGACGGGCACGGGCTCGCGGTCTACGATACCGAGATGTCGACCGCGCGGGGTGGCAAGATCCGCGTCGACTTCGCCGAGACGCAGATTGCCGACTACCCCGGCTGGCGCGCAATCACGCTGCATTCCGCGGCAACTTCGCGGCGGCTCGGCCATTCCGCCGACCGCGCGGCCGGCGCGCGTGCGGCCGTCGGTGCGGCGGCGATGCTGGCGCACGAGATCAAGAACCCGCTCTCCGGCATCCGCGGGGCAGCGCAGCTGCTCGGCGCCGGCGAACTGACGACGCTGATCGTTACCGAAGTCGACCGGATCGCGGCGTTGATCGACCGGATGCAGGATTTCAGCGACACGCGTCCGCTGCCGCTCGCCAGCGAGAACATCTATCCGTTGCTCGGCCATGCGCGTCGGCTGGCGCTCGCCGGGTTCGCGCGCGGTATCTCGATCGAGGAACGCTTCGATCCGTCGCTCCCGCCCGCGCAGATCAATCGCGACGCATTGCTCCAGATCGTCATAAACCTGCTCAAGAACGCACGCGAAGCCGTTCGAAACGAACGCGAACCTCGGCTCGTGATGACGACCGCCTACCGCCACGGCATCACCGTCAGTTCGGCCCCGGGCAAGCCACGCCTGCCGCTCCCGATCGAGATCTGCGTGTTCGATAATGGTCCCGGTGCGCCCGCCGATATTGCCGACCATCTGTTCGATCCCTTCGTCTCCGGGCGTCGCGAAGGGCAGGGGCTCGGCCTCGCGCTGGTCGACAAGCTCACGCGCGACATGGGCGGGATCGTCCAATATGCCCGCGAAGGAAATCCCGAGATGACCGTCCTCCGCCTGCTACTGCCGAGAGCAGCATCGTGAGCACCGTTCTGGTCGTCGACGACGACGCCGCGATCCGGACCGTCGTTGCGCAGGCACTCCGCCGTGCCGGGCATGAGGTGTCGGTGGCCGACTGCCTCGCGCAACTCGAACGTGCGCTCGCCGCATCGCTCCCCGATGTCCTCGTCACCGACGTCATTCTTCCCGATGGCGACGGCATCGATCATGTCCGCAGCGTTGCCGCGCGCTTTCCCCTTCTGCCGATCATCGTCCTCTCGGCCCAGAACACGCTGACCACCGCGGTCCGCGCGGCCGAGGTCGGCGCGTACGAGTATCTGCCCAAGCCGTTCGATCTCGACGTGCTGGCCCGCGCGGTCGCCGGTGCGCTCGCGCGGGGCGGGATGGTGTCGGAGGACGCGCTCCACGACGAGGACCGCGCACTGCCGCTGATCGGGCGCTCGGCGGCGATGCAGGACGTCTATCGGGTCATCGCGCGGGTCGTCTCGAACGACCTGACGGTGCTGATCTCGGGCGA
>JAJNQF010000315.1 GCA_021154945.1 Sphingomonas sp. | reverse complement strand
CTTCGCGGGGGAACAAGGGTGCGCGGTCCGCTCGCCTCGCAGGTGCTAGGAAGAATGCACCGCCCATTTCCGTCACCCCGGCGGAGGCCGGGGCCCACCGTTCCGCATACTCGGTTCTCTCGGATGTGCGGAACGGTGGATGCCGGAACGAGTCCGGCATGACGGGGCAGCACCGGGGTCAGGGCGAGCGGGGCGCGCTCAGTCCAGCTCGAGGATCACCTGATCCACCGCGAGGCTATCCCCGGTCTTTGCCGCGACCGACTTCACCGTCCCCGTCTTCTCGGCGCGGAGAATGTTCTCCATCTTCATCGCCTCGACCACCGCGAGCGGCTGCCCCGCTTCGACCTTGTCGCCCGCCGCGACGTCGAGCCGCACCAGCAATCCCGGCATCGGGCAGATCAGGAACTTCGACAGATCGGGCGCGATCTTCTCGATCAGGTGCGCAGTGTAGGGCGCGACGCGGGCCGGGAGCACGCGCGCGACGTGGCTTGCGCCGCGGGTCGTGAGCTTGAAGCCGGCGCGGGCCTTGGCGATGCGGATCGTCAGATGGTCTTCGCCATCTGCGCCGTGGCCGTCCGCGACCACCATGCGGTCGCCCGGCGTGTATTCGAGCGACAAATCGAGGTCGTCGCCGTCGACCGCGATTCCGTCGGTCGAGACCGTGACGGCGTGGTCGGTCTTGTCGATCGTCACCACCCAATCCGCCGGCGGACGCAGGCGCTTGCCGAGCTGGCCGTCGATGCGGCGCGCGCGGTCGGCCTCGGCGGTGGCAGCAAAGGCGGCGACCGCAGCGAGCGTCTTCAACAGTTCGGCGTCGGCGGGGGCGCCGTGGAAGCCCTCGGGATATTCCTCCGCGATAAAGCCGGTGGTGAGGGCGGCCGACTGGAAGCGCGGATGCTGCATGATCGCCGAGAGGAAATCGATATTGTTGCCGGGGCCTTCCAGCTCGAACGCGTCGAGCGCGGCGATCTGCGCGGCGATCGCGCCGTCTCGGGTCGGCGCCCAGGTGATGAGCTTGGCGATCATCGGGTCGTAGAACATGCTGACCTCGCCGCCCTCGCGCACGCCGTCGTCGACGCGGACGCGGGGTTCAGCGGCGTGCGCGCCCCCTCCCCCGTTCGTGCTGAGCGAAGTCGAAGCACCTTTGCTTGTGGCATGCCCTTCGACTTCGCTCAGGGCGAACGGGAGAGGCGGATTGTACCGCACCAGCCGCCCGATGCTCGGCAGGAACCCGCGATACGGGTCCTCCGCATACACCCGGTTCTCGATCGACCAGCCGTTCAGCTTAACCTCGTCCTGGGTAAACCCGAGCGGCTCCCCCGCCGCAACCCGGATCATCAGCTCGACCAAATCCAGCCCGGTAATCTCCTCCGTCACCGGATGCTCCACCTGGAGCCGGGTGTTCATCTCGAGGAAGTAGAACCCCTCCCCCGTCGTGTCCGCGCCCGAGACGATCAGCTCGACCGTCCCCGCGGAATAATAGCCGACCGCCTGCGCGAGTGCGACCGCCTGCTCGCCCATCGCCTTGCGCATCTTGGGCGTCACGAACGGCGACGGCGCCTCCTCGACGACCTTCTGGTGGCGCCGCTGGATCGAGCATTCGCGTTCGTTGAGATAGACGATGTTGCCGTGCTGGTCGCCGATCAGCTGGATCTCGATATGACGCGGCGATTCGATGAACTTCTCGATGAACACGCGGTCGTCGCCGAAGCTGGCAAGGCCTTCGCGCTTGGTCGCCTCGAAGCCTTCGCGGACGTCCTGCTCGCTGTAGGCGAGCCGCATGCCCTTGCCGCCACCGCCGGCGCTTGCCTTCATCATCACCGGATAGCCGATGCCCGACGCGATCTCGACCGCGTGATCGGTGCTGTCGATCTCACCCAGATAACCCGGTACGACGTTGACGCCCGCGGCCTTGGCGAGCTTCTTCGATTCGATCTTGTCGCCCATCGCGGCGATCGCGTTGGCCGGCGGGCCGACGAACGCGATCCCGGCCTCGGCGCAGGCCAGCGCGAAACTCTCGCGTTCGGAGAGAAAGCCGTAGCCGGGGTGGATGCAGTCGGCGCCGGTTTCCTTGGCCGCGAGCAGGATCAGCTCGGCCTTGAGATAGCTGTCGGCGGCGGGTGCCGGCCCGAGCCGGACGCTCTCGTCGGCCATGAGCACATGCGGCGCGCGCGCGTCAGCGTCGGAATAGACCGCGACGGTCTTGATGCCCATCGCCTTGGCGGTCCGCATGACCCGACACGCGATCTCGCCACGATTGGCGACCAGGATTTTCTTGAACAAACTATCTACTCCCCTCCCGCTGGCGGGAGGGGTCGGGGGTGGGCGCCCGGCCTCCTGCTACGGTATCGTCTGCGGTGAGCGCGAGCCCACCCCCAACCCCTCCCGTTCACGGGAGGGGAGCTAAGTCTTTACTCCGCCGCAACCCGCATCGGTTCGGGGCCGGCCATCGGCTTCATGCCCAGCTTCGCCAGCAGCGTCGCATCGGCGCTGTCGCCGGCGTTGCCGGTGGTCAGCAGCTTGTCGCCGGTGAAGATCGAGTTCGCGCCCGCCATGAAGCACAGCGCCTGAGTGGCCTCGGACATGCTCTCGCGCCCCGCGGACAACCGCACCATGCTCAGCGGCATCGTGATCCGTGCGACCGCGACCGTCCGGACGAACTCGATGTCGTCGATTTGCGCCATCGGCGTGCCCGCGAGCATGTCGCCGAGCGGCGTGCCCTTGACCGGGACCAGCGCGTTGACGGGGACGCTCTCCGGGTGGCGCGGCAAGGTGGCGAGCGCGTGGACGAAGCCGACGCGGTCGCTGCGCGTCTCGCCCATCCCGACGATCCCGCCGCAGCAGACCGAGATGCCCGCGTCACGCACGTTCGCCAGCGTCTCCAGCCTGTCGCCGAAGGTGCGCGTGGTGATGACGTTGCCGTAATTCTCCGGCGAGGTGTCGATGTTGTGGTTGTAGTAATCGAGGCCTGCGTCGGCGAGCTGCTTCGCCTGGTCCGCGTCGAGCATGCCGAGCGTCATGCACGTCTCCAAGCCCATCGCGCGGACGCCCTCGACCATCGCGACGACCTTCGGCATGTCGCGCGGCTTCGGGTTGCGCCAGGCGGCGCCCATGCAGAAACGCTGCGATCCGGCGGCCTTGGCTTGGGCTGCGTCGGCGAGGACGGCGTCGACGTCCATCAGCTTTTCCGCCTTCAGGCCGGAGTCAGACGAGGCGGACTGCGAGCAATAGCCGCAATCCTCGGGACAGCCGCCGGTCTTGATCGACAAGAGCGTGCAGAGCTGCACTTCGCCGATCGCGTGGTGCGCGCGGTGGACGGTCTGTGCGCGGAACATGAGTTCATCGAACGGGAGGTCGAAGAGGGTCGCGATTTCCGGGCGGGTCCAGTCGGTCCTAGACTCCCCTCCCGCCTGCGGGAGGGGTCGGGGGAGGGGCTGTCCAGAAGCGGCGGCGGCAGTGTTTGCGGC
>JAJNQF010000300.1 GCA_021154945.1 Sphingomonas sp. | reverse complement strand
GAGGGGGATTCCGAGCGCACGCGCCTGCGCCGCCGATGCATCCGAGGTCGGGACGCCGACGACACGGAGCCCCGCGCGCACGCGGGCGCCGAGCTTGGCGATGAACGCCGCCGACGCGCGACCCGAGCCGAGACCCACCTTCGCGCCGTCGTGCACCAGCTCGAGGGCCTGCTCGGCCACCGCCTGCACCGCCGGATCGTCGACGCCGCCCTGTCCCTTCGGATCCTCCGCCATGGCTCCTCCTCGGGCGCGGGGGGAACCGAGTGAGCCGTCCGGGGCTCGAACCCGGGACCCTCTGCTTAAAAGGCAGATGCTCTAACCAGCTGAGCTAACGGCTCTCGTCGCGCCGGACGCCTTCGGTATACCGCCCGCCCACGACCGGGACAACCGCGTCCCGCGATCAATTCTGTCTTGACCGGCGAGCGCGGAACGACGAAGGGCGCGAGCCGTCACGGCCCGCGCCCTTCGTTCACGCGACGCTCTCACGCCGCGCGATGTCGGTCGTCGGCGCTCAGAACTGGTAGGTGAAGCGCAGCTGCGTCTCCGAGCGGCCGCGGTTCACGCCTGCGACGCCCCATGTCTCGTAGACCGGGTCCTCGGTCGTGTTGATGAAGTACTTCTGGCCGATGTTCGCGATGAAATCGGGGGTCACGTAGTAGTCGAGGCTCCACGCGACCTCCATGTTGAACGCGTTCACCGGATCGAGGACGTAGGTGATCTGCGGGACCAGCGTGCCGCTCATGTAGAAGCTGGTCGCCGCGAGGGTGGCGAGCATTTCCCAGTCGCGAACCGTGTCGACCGCCTTGCAGTTGGTGAAGGTGACGCAGGGTCCGCCGCCGCGCGCCTTCAGCGGCTGCGTCGGCGACAGGTTGCCGACGAGACCGACCTGCTCGCCGACCGAGCGCTCGTTGTCGATCAGGTAGTGCCAGAAGAACTGGCCGAGGATCAGCCACGTCGCGTTCGGGTTCAGCCAGCGGATCCACGTCGGGCGGTCGAAGCCGACCATGCCCTGCCACATGTCCTTCTTGACGATGCCGAAGATCTGCGCGGGCAGCACCGGCGAGCGGATGTCGCCCGAGTTGAACGGCACGCCGAAGATGTAGACCATCTCCGACTTGAGGACCGCCTCGGTGTGCTCCTCGAAGTAGTTCGCCGACCCGCCGACCGTGTGCGTGTAGGGCACCGAGTACTCGGCCGGCAGAGTGTTGGCCGCGAGCGCGGCGTTCGCCGTGACCGGATTGAGGTCGGCGCGGATGAACGCCGAGTTCGAGCCGTCGTCACCGTTCCAGCGGCCATAGAGGTAGGCGAGCGTGAAGTTGACGCCGCCCGCGAAGCCGCTGAAGCGAATGCCCGCCTGGCTGTTGTCGGCGGGGTTGCGCGAGTAGTTGCCCTGGCGGAAGAGCGTCGTGCCGTTCTCCAGGTTCGGGAACGGGATCGGGTTGTTGAGCGGCAAGCTCCACGGGTAGTACGGCAGGAAGCCGCGCTTGTTCGGTACCCAGTCGCCGGGGTTCCAGTAGCCCTCGATGAAGGCGTTCGACACCGGCCCGACGTGGTCGATCCTGTAGAGGAACTTCGCCATCCAGTACGGGATGCGGAGCTGGTCCCAGCCGCGGCCGATCTCGATCTCCTGCTGCAGATGCCAGGTGAGGTCGAGCGCGTTGACGCGATCGAGCAGACGGAAATTGTCCGTCTCGCCCCAGACGATCTGCTGCTTGCCGAGACGCAGGCTGAGCGGGACGTCGGCGAAGTCGACGTCGATGTACGCCTCGCGCAGGGTGTTCGAGAACTTCAGCGCGTTGCGCGTGTCGTGCGAGATGTCGCTGAAGCTGCCGTCGCGCTGGCCGGTGAAGGTGTAGAAGTTCCCCCCCGGCTTCAGGTCGTACACGCTGTCGTAGGTGCCGCGGTACAGCACGTAGACGCTCGACTTGTCGATGAAGCCCGGTGCGGCGTACTTGTCGACGAACTTCCCCTCCTCGAGCCACTTGTAGTCGAGGCCGAGGCGCAGCGTGTTGCGCTGCTGGACCAGGTTGAAGTTGCCCACCTGGCGCATCCGGAACAGGTTCTGCGCCGAGACGTCACCGAAGATCAGCGCATCACCCAGCTGGATGGTGGCCGCGGCCTGCGTCGCGCCAAACAGTGACAGCGCGAATGCGCACGCCAGAACCAGACCGCCTTGCCGGAAACGCCCCTTCGTCATCAGCATCCCTCCTCGGCCGACGAGCCCCAAGGGGAACCCGGCGACGCCCGCTGATTCGAATCAACGGCCGCGCCATACTCCATTTCCGACGCGCATGGCAAGTGAGCGGGCGTCGGGCGTGCGCGCACGAAGCGGCGTGCGAGGAGCGGACTCGCGGCGCACGAATCGTGCGCCTGCGCAGCCGGCGATGCCGCCGGCCGCGGAAGGGTTCAGTGCTTGTGCGCCGAGCCGAGGAGGCGTTCGATCTTCTCGCGGACGAGAGACGGATCGACGACGGGCTTCGCGAGGTAGTCGTTGCAGCCGTTGGCGAGCGCCTTCTGCTCGTCACCCGCCATCGCCTGCGCGGTGAGCGCGATGATCGGGATGCTGCGCCCTGCGTCGAGCGCGCGGATGCGACGCGTCGCCTCCCAGCCGTCCATCACCGGCATCTTGAGATCCATGAAGATCAGGTCCGGGGGATTGGACTCGACTGCGGCAACGGCCTCGGCGCCGTTCGCGGTCTCGACGATCTCGAAGTCACCGATCTTGCGCAGCCGGTAAAGCAGGATCCGCCGGTTGTCTTCGTTGTCTTCGACGACCAGTATCCGCTTTCTCGACATGAAAACCTCTGTGCACCTCGACCCCCGCGAGCGGGTCAGGCGTTCTCCCCTGGACTGCCGGACGCAGACCCTCGAACGAGTATTGGCGCCTGTGCGGTAGCTCTGTTAGCCGGCGCGGGATGGCGTCCGTACGAACGCGCTTCGCTCCAAGCCCGACCGGCGCGCTCCACGTGGGCGGCGTGCGCACCGCTCTGTTCAGCTACCTCTACGCGCGCCACAACGGCGGGCGATTCATCCTTCGCATTGAGGATACCGACCGGCAGCGCTCCACCCAAGCGTG
>JAJNQF010000296.1 GCA_021154945.1 Sphingomonas sp. | reverse complement strand
GCTCTATTTCGCCGCACCGCGCCCGACGGTCGAGCGCGACGGCATGCTGCTGATGGTCGACGACGATCGCTTCCGCCTGGAACCCGGCGAGGTGCCGGTCGAGCGCTCGATCCGCTTCCGCACGCTCGGCTGCTACCCGCTGACGGGCGCGGTCGAGAGCGAGGCCGGCACTCTGTCCGCAGTGATCCAGGAAATGCTGCTGACCACCACCAGCGAACGCCAGGGCCGCGCGATCGACCGCGACGCGGGCTCGGCGAGCATGGAGAAGAAGAAGCAGGAGGGCTATTTCTGATGGCTACGCGCGCCCAAGAGTCCGCCTATCAGGTGCAGGACATCATCGCCGAGGACATCGACGCCTATCTGCTCCAGCATCAGCATAAGAGCCTGCTCCGCTTCATCACCTGCGGGTCGGTGGACGACGGAAAATCCACGCTTATCGGACGCTTGCTGTACGACTCTAAGATGATCTTCGAGGATCAGCTTGCGGCGTTGGAGAGCGATTCGAAGAAGGTCGGCACGCAAGGCCAGGAGATCGACTTCGCGTTGCTGGTCGACGGGCTCGCCGCCGAGCGCGAGCAGGGCATCACGATCGATGTCGCCTATCGCTATTTCTCGACCGAGAAGCGCAAGTTCATCGTCGCCGATACGCCGGGGCACGAGCAATATACGCGCAACATGATCACCGGCGCGTCGACCGCCGATCTCGCGGTGATTCTGGTCGACGCGCGCAAGGGTATCCTCACGCAGACCAAGCGGCACAGCTATCTGGCGCATCTGATCGGCATCCGGCATCTCGTGCTGGCGGTGAACAAGATGGACCTCGTGGGGTACGACCGGGCGACCTACGACCGGATCGTCGCGGACTATGCGACGTTTGCGGAGTCGATCGGGATCGCTGCCTTCACGCCGATGCCGATCTCCGGCTTCAAGGGCGACAACATCACGACCTCGAGCGCGAACACGCCCTGGTACGAGGGGCCGACGCTGATCGACCATCTCGACACGGTGACGCTCGACGTTAGCGAGGATCAGGCGGGCGCGTTCCGCATGCCGGTTCAGTGGGTCAACCGTCCGAACCTCGATTTCCGCGGCTTTTCCGGGCTGGTCGCGAGCGGCTCGATCGCGCCGGGCGACCCTGTGCGCATCTTGCCGGGCGGGCGAACCTCGACGATCGCGCGCGTGGTGGCGTTCGGCGGCGACCTGGAGAAAGCCGTTGCCGGGCAATCGGTGACGCTGACGCTCGCGGATGAGATCGATTGCTCGCGCGGCGACGTGATCGTTGCCGCGGATTCGCCCCCCGAGGCCGCCGATCAGTTCGAGGCGACGGTGGTCTGGATGGCCGACGAGGAGATGCTGCCGGGACGTCCTTACTGGCTGAAGCTCGCGACGCAGACGGTGACGGCGACCATTCAACAGCCGAAATACCAGATCAATGTCAACACGATGGAGCGGCTTGCTGCCAAGACGCTGGAACTGAATGCGATCGGTATCGCCAACCTGTCGACCGATCGGCCACTGGTGTTCGAGCCCTATGCGGACAATCGACAGTTCGGCGGGTTCATCCTGGTCGACAAGATCACCAATGCGACGGTCGCGGCGGGGATGCTGCACTTCTCGCTCCGTCGTGCGCAGAACGTGCATTGGCAGGCGACCGATATCGGCCGCGAGGCGCATGCCAGCTTAAAGAACCAGAAGGCGGCGGTGCTGTGGTTCACCGGTCTGTCGGGCGCGGGCAAGTCGACGATCGCCAATCTCGTCGAGATGAAGCTCGCGCGGATGAACCGGCACACCTTCCTGCTCGACGGCGACAATGTCCGCCACGGGCTGAACCGCGATCTCGGCTTCACTGATGCGGACCGGGTCGAGAATATCCGTCGCGTCGGCGAGGTGGCCAAGCTGATGACCGATGCCGGGCTGATCGTGATCACCGCGTTCATCTCGCCGTTCCGTGCCGAGCGCGAGATGGTGCGGCAGATGATGGCGCCAGGCGAGTTCATCGAGGTGCACATCGATACGCCGCTCGCGGAAGCCGAACGGCGCGACGTGAAGGGGCTGTATGCAAAGGCGCGGGCGGGCAAGCTTGCCAACTTCACCGGGATCGATTCGCCATACGAACCGCCGGCCAACCCGGAAATCCGGATCGATACCACAGGCATGATTCCCGGCGAGGCGGCCGATGCGATCGTCGCGATGCTGATCCCATGAGCAGCGCGATGACCGATGGCGAACTCGCTGCGCATCTGGCGGAGACGGCGGGGCGGTTGCTGCTCGAGGTGCGGCGGTCGGGCGTGTTCTCGCCTGGCGCGCTCGGCAAGGCAGGCGACGAAACCGCGAACGCGTTCCTCGTCCATGCGTTGCAGGATGCGCGGCCCGACGACGGGCTGTTGTCCGAGGAGCGCAAATGCGACGGCACACGAACGGCAATGTCGCGCGTGTGGATCGTAGACCCGGTCGACGGCACGCGCGAATATGGCGAGGCTCGCGACGATTGGGCGGTGCACGTGGCACTCGCGATCGATGGCGTCGCGACGGTTGGCGCGGTGGCGCTGCCGGGACTGGGCCTCGTGCTGCGCTCGGACCGGCCCGCCCCGGTGCCGCTACCAGGCGACCCCTTGCGCATGGTCGTCAGCCGCACGCGACCCGCGCCCGAGGC
>JAJNQF010000268.1 GCA_021154945.1 Sphingomonas sp. | reverse complement strand
AAGGGTGAGGGCACGTGCTGGCGTTGCGCGTGCCCTCACCCTCGGCGCTGGCGCGCCTTTCCCTCTCCCCGAGGGGGAGAGGGTTTTAAGCACTCACGCGTCGACCGTGATCACTCCACGGCGGATTTGATCCAGCTCAATCGACTCATACAGCGCTTGGAAATTGCCGTTGCCGAAGCCCTCGTTCCCCTTGCGTTGGATGATTTCGAAGAAGATCGGCCCGAACATGTTCTCGGTGAAGATCTGGAGCAGCAACCCCTCCTCGCCGACATTGCCGTCGATCAGGATGCGGTTGCGGCGCAGGCGCTCCAGATCGTGGCCGTGGTTCGGCACGCGCTTGTCGACCAGCTCGTAATAGGTCTCGATCGTGTCCTGAAGCTTGACGCCGCGCGCGCGCAGCTTCTCGACCGTCTCGAAGATATCGTCGGTGGTCAGCGCCAGATGCTGGATGCCTTCGCCGTTGTAATCCTTGATGAATTCCTCGATCTGGCTCTTGTCGTCCTGGCTCTCGTTCAGCGGGATGCGGATCGCGCGGTCGGGCGCGATCATCGCCTGGCTGAACAGCCCGGTCGCCTTGCCCTTGATGTCGAAATACTTCTGCTCCTCGAAGCCGAAGATCTGACCGTAGAACTCGGCCCAGGTCCGCATCTGCCCACGCTTCACATTGTGCGTGAGGTGATCGAGCAGATCGAGACCGACATTGTTCGCGGCCTCGGCTTCGGCCGCGCCCGGAACCTGGTTCCAGTCGTCGTACAGGCTGCCGGCTGCGCCATGCTTGTCGACGAGATACAGCAGCGAACCGCCGATCCCTTCGAGCACATAGCTGCCCTCGCCGAGCGCACCTGTGTTGGCATCCGCCGCCTTCGCGCCACGCGACAGGGCTGCGTCGAATGCCTCCTTGGCGTCGTGAACGCGGAACGCCATCCCGCTGGCCGAGGGACCATGCGCCGCACGGAACGCCGCCGCATGACCGCTTTCCTCGCGGTTGAGCAGCAGGTTGATGCGGCCCTGCTTGTAGCGCGTGACGGCCTTGGTCGGGTGGGTCGAGGCGGCGACGAAGCCGAACTGCTCGAACTGCGCGGCCATCCGGTCGGGATCGGGCGAGGTGAACTCGGCGAACTCGAACCCGTCGAGACCCATCGGGTTTACGTCCATATGATCAGACTGGGGCATATGGTCCATGACTCGATCCTTAGATTGGTATCTGTTGTTACCAATCTGGCGGGTTGATCAACTGGTGTCAATCGTTACGATTTCAACATGGCTGACCGCGCACTCGTCTTGGACGATTTCATCCCGTATCGCCTGTCGATCACCTCTAACCTCGTCAGCGAGGCGGTGGCGGACACCTACGAAGCGCTGTTCGGCCTGACGATTCCGGAGTGGCGGCTGGTTACCGTGGTGGCCGAGGCCGGCGGGATCACGCAGCAGCAGATCGGCCAGCAGACCCGGATGGACAAGGTCACGGTCAGCCGGGCGGCGATCGCGCTGGTCGAGCGCGGGCTGATGCAGCGGCACGCCAACTCCGAGGATCGTCGCTCGCATTTGCTGAAGCTCACCGACGACGGCCACACGCTCTATGCGTCGGTGGCACCTAAGGCACTTGATCTGGAACGGCGTATATTCGCCGGGTTCTCCGCCAAGGAGGTCGAGCAGTTCGTGGCAATGCTGCGGCGGATCGACGCAGTGACGATCGACCTCGTTCAGGAGTCCCACGGCGGTATCGGCGACCATAGACCGCGCAGGTAATCGAGCAGCGCCATTGTGCCCGACGACACCGCCCCGCGTGCATGCACCGCGTAGATACCGACGTCCGCAGACCCAGCGAGCTCGGGCAAGACGCGGACGAGTCGGCCGTTGGCAAGGTCCGCGCTGACGTCCCAAAGCGAGCGCAACGCAATACCTACGCCCGCCAGCGTGAGTTCGCGGACGACTTCGCTGGAGTTGGTCGCGACGTAGCTCGGGCGGTCGATCGTGACGTCGCCGTCGGGGCCGGCCAGCCGCCACGGCATCTGGCCCTTCGCCGCAAGCAGCCGGTGTTTGGTAAGGTCGGCCGCGTCGCATGGCGGGCTGTAGCTTGGCGCAGCGCAGAGGACACGGCGGCTGTCGGCGAGACGATAACCCGTGAGGCTCGGCGGTACGGCAGGCGCGATCCGGATTGCGAGGTCGAGCCGGTCGCCGATGACGTCGGAGAAGCCATCGGACAGGTCGAGGTCGAGTTCGATCGCTGGGTGTGCATCTAGGAAGGGCTTCAGGTGCGGCGCGATGTGGAGACGGCCGAACGAGGTCGGCGCACTGACTCGGAGCGGCCCCGCCGGTGTGTCGGCGCGGTCCGACACGCGGGCCTCGGCATCGCGGATCGCGGCGAGGATCTCCACCATGTCTCGGTGATACGCCGCGCCGCGAGCGGTCAGCTCTAGCCGTCGCGTCGTCCGGTTGAGCAACCGCACGCCGAGCCGCGCCTCCAGTCGCGCGATCCGCTTCGAGACCATCGCAGGCGAGATGCCGAGCGACCGCCCCGCCGCGCTGAGGCTGGCGGTGCGGACGACCTCGGCGAAGAGGACGATGTCGGGATCCATTCGTTCTCCAGGCGATCAACAGCTTTCGGTTTATAGTGTCTAGTGGCGAAGATGGCGGGCGTCTATCGTGCCGCCAGAGCATAGGAGAGCAGCATGGCCGAGATGATCGACACCTATCAGAATCGGGCAGGTCTGAAGATCGCCGCATTGCTGGTGGACTTCATCGAGACGCAGGCGCTGCCGGGCACGGGCCTTGAGGCGCCCTCGTTCTGGCAGGGCGTTTCCGACATTTACGCGAGGTTCGCGCCGGAGAACGCCGCACTGCTCGCAGTCCGTGACGACCTCCAGGCGAAGATCGACGCCTGGCACGAAGCCCGCGCAGGCAAGCCGATCGACCAGCCCGAGTACCAGGCGTTCCTCCGCCAGATCGGCTATCTGGTCGCCGAGCCCGCGCCGTTCGCGGTTGCGCCGACCAACGTCGATGCAGAGGTCGCCTCGCTCGCCGGCGCGCAGCTGGTGGTGCCAATCCGCAACGCGCGCTTCCTGCTCAACGCCGCGAACGCGCGGTGGGGGAGTTTGTATGACGCGCTCTACGGCACCGACGCGATTCCAGGTGCGACAACCGGCAAGGGCTATGACTCTACCCGAGGCGCGCAGGTGATCGCGTGGGCGAAGACGTTCCTCGACGATGCCGTGCCGCTGGCGAGCGGGTGGTGGACCGACTGGACCGGTGGCACGCCTGAGCTTGCCGATCCGAGCCAGCTGGTCGGGCATGCGCGCGACAACATTCTATTACGTCACAACGGGCTGCACATCGAGCTTGTGATCGATCCTGAGCATCCGATCGGCCGCGACGACCCTGCGAACCTCGCCGACGTCGTGCTAGAATCCGCACTCAGCACGATCGCCGACCTGGAGGATTCGATCGCCGCGGTCGATGCCGCGGACAAGGTCGCCGCCTACGCCAATTGGCTCGGGCTAATGAAGGGCGACCTCACCGCCAGCTTCGACAAGGGCGGCCGCACGGTCACGCGGTCGCTCGAACCCGACCGGAAGTATACCGCCCCGGATGGCAGCGCGTTCACGCTCCCCGGCCGCAGCCTGATGTTCGTGCGCAACGTCGGCCACCTGATGACGACGCCCGCGATCCTGCTCGCCGACGACCAAGAGGCGCCCGAGGGCATCCTCGACGGCATCGTCACGTCGCTGATCGGCTTGCACGACCTGAAGAGCACCGGCCCGATCCGCAACAGCCGCGCGGGCTCGATCTATATCGTCAAGCCGAAGATGCACGGCCCCGACGAAGCCGCCTTCACCAACCGGCTGTTCGACGCGATCGAGGACCTGCTCGGCCTCGCGCGCCACACGATCAAGGTCGGCGTGATGGACGAGGAACGGCGTACCTCCGCCAATCTCGCCGCCTGCATCGCCGCGGTGAAGGACCGCGTGGTGTTCATCAACACCGGCTTCCTCGATCGCACCGGCGACGAGATGCACACGTCGATGCGTGCCGGCCCGATGATCCGGAAGGGCGACATGAAGGCCTCGTCCTGGATCAAGGCGTATGAGGATCGCAACGTTCAGATCGGGCTGGCCTGCGGGCTCAGCGGCAAGGCGCAGATCGGCAAGGGCATGTGGGCCGCGCCGGACCGGATGGCGGACATGCTCGAGCAGAAGATCGCGCATCCGATGACCGGCGCGAACACGGCGTGGGTGCCGTCGCCGACCGCCGCGACGCTGCACGCGACGCACTACCACCGCGTCGACGTGTTCGCGCGACAGGCGGAGCGCAAGGCCGAGCCGATCGCGCCGCTCGATGCGCTGCTGACGATCCCGGTCGCGACCGGGCACAACTGGCAGCCCGACGAGGTTCGCGAGGAACTGGAGAACAACGCGCAGGGTATCCTCGGCTACGTCGTGCGCTGGGTCGACCAAGGCGTCGGCTGTTCGAAGGTGCCCGACATCCACGACATCGGCCTGATGGAGGACCGCGCGACGCTGCGGATCAGTTCGCAGCACATGGCGAATTGGCTGCTCCACGGCATCGCCACGCCCGACGAGGCGGATGCGGCGCTGCGGCGGATGGCGGCCAAGGTCGATGCGCAGAATGCGGGCGATCCGCTGTATCGGCCGATGGCCGCGCATGAGGATGACAGCCTCGCCTTTCAAGCTGCCCGAGCGCTCGTGTTCGATGGCCTGACGCAGCCGAGCGGCTATACCGAACCGCTGCTCCACGCCTTCCGCGCGCGGGCAAAGGAAAGGGACGCCGCCTGATGCCACTCTACGCGATCGAGGGTAAACGACCGACGCTCGCCGACGACGTCTGGGTCGCGCCGTCCGCCGACGTGATCGGCGACGCGCGACTAGGGGAGGGCGCGAGCGTCTGGTTCGGGGCGGTGATCCGCGCCGACAACACGCCGATCCTGATCGGCGCGCGGACCAACATCCAGGAGGGCGCGATGCTGCACTCCGACCCCGGCGCGCCTCTGACGATCGGCGAGGGCTGCACGGTGGGCCATCATGCGATCCTTCACGGCTGCACGATCGGCAGCAACGTGCTGGTCGGGATGGGGGCGACGATCCTCAACAATGCTGTGATCGGCGAAAATTGCCTGATCGGCGCGAATGCCCTGGTGACCGAGGGGAAGGTGTTTCCGGCGGGGAGCCTGATCGTCGGTTCGCCGGCCAAGGCCGTGCGGGAATTATCCCCGGAAGCGATCGCCGGGCTGAAGATGTCGGCCGCGGCATATGCGGCCAAGCAGCGCGTCTATGCCGAGGGACTGAGGTTGGTCGAAGTGTAGAAATCCTCCCCGCCAGGGGGAGGTGTCTGGCACTTGCCAGTCGGAGGGGGAGGTAAGGGAAACCCCGGTTCCGTA
>JAJNQF010000127.1 GCA_021154945.1 Sphingomonas sp. | reverse complement strand
CACAAGGGAGGGGAATAGAAGACTAGGGCACGGCTCAACCGAAGAGGTCCAAACCCAATCCGGCACACCCCTTGCATCACCCCACGCACATGATCACGCTCGCCCAACTCCTCGACCCCGCAGCGCTCGCCATCGTCGGTGGCGGCACGGTGCTGGCCGTCATCCTCCGCACGCCGTTCCGCGATCTAGCCCGGGCGCTCACCGCCGTGACCACGGTCGGCCGCGGCCGGTTCGATGCCGACCCGTTGCTCCAGCAGATCACCGCGCTCGCCCGCATCGCCAAGCGCCACGGCGTGATGGCCCTCGATCGCTCGGTCATCACCGATCGTGACGTCGCCGCCGGCATCGCCGCGATCGTCGACGGCAGCTCCGCGACCGACGTCGCGACGCTGGTCCAGCATTGCCGTCGCGCCCGCATAGAACGCCACGTCGCCGCCGCCGACGTCTGGGCCGGCGCCGCGGAGGTCGCCCCCGCGATGGGCATGGTCGGCACGCTGATCGGCCTCGCGCAGATGTTCGCGACGATGAGCGATCCCGGCGCGATCGGCGGCGCGATGGCGGTGGCGCTGCTCGCCACGCTGTACGGCGCGCTGTTCGCCAACCTCGTCTTCATGCCGATCGCCAACCGCCTGCGCGCACAGGGCCGCAACGAGGCGTTCGAACGCGCACGGATCGAAGCGCCGCTCGTGGCGCTCGCCGAACGCGAGACGCCGCGCGGGTATGTGGCACCCCATCCCGCTCCAAGCCTGGCGACCGTCGCGTGAACGCCAGCGAATACCCCGACGCGCCGACCGGCAAGCCGCTCTGGCTGATCACGCTCGCCGACCTCGCGCTGTTGCTGGTCGGCTTTCTCGTGCTCCTGCAGGCGGCCCAGCATATCGGCGGAAAAGACCTCGCCAAGGGCATCCGCGAAGGCTTCGGCGCGAACGATGCGGAGCCGGCGCCGATGCCCGTCGCCGCCGCCGGCATCCTCGATTTCGCACCCGGCTCGGCGATCCTGCCGACCACGCCCGGCGCGCTGGTCGCCTGGGCGCGCGAGGCCGCGCGTGATCCCCGCGTCATGCTCACCGTCACCGGCTCGACCGACGGCACGCCCGCCGATATCGACCGCGTCACCGGCAGCGCCGCGATCCTCGCCGCCGACCGCGCGCGCACCGTCGCCGCCGCGCTGGCCGCGGTCGCGCCGTCGCGTGTCGCGATCGTCACCGCCACCAAGCCCGGCCGCCGCGCCGCCATCGTCTCCGTCGCCTTCGTCGGCGAACCGCTTAGGACAAAGCCATGATCCTCCCGCTCCTGCTCGTCGCCGCCAGCTTTCAGGATACCAGCGCGCTCGATCGCTCGGTCGCCGCCTTTACCGGCCGCCCGACCGGCGCCGAGGGTGGCGCGCGCACGCCGGTCGACGCGCGATTGCGCCTCGCGACCTGTCCGACGGTGTCGCTGTCGTGGCGGACAGAGCAGCATGATGCGGTCGTCGTCTCCTGCGCCGGCCCGGCGTGGCGGATCTTCGTGCCGGTCATCCGGCCGGCGAACGCCCCCGCCGCGATCGCCGCGTCGTTCGTTCCCGTCGCCAAGGCCGCACCGGTCATCAAGCGCGGCGATCCGATCGTGATCGAGGCCGGCACCGAGGGCTTCTCGATCAGCCGCGAGGGCGTCGCGATGGGCGACGCAGCCCCCGGCGGCCGCTTCATGGTCAAGGTCGACGCGACGCGCACGCCGGTCCAGGCGATCGCCGTCGAGGCGGGCCGTGCGACGCTGCCCGGTTGGTCGAACTAGGGTTGGTCGAACTAAATTTGGCAGACAGATTAATTTCGCTAAAGCTTTTCGCCATGCGGCCGTTCCTCCTGTTGTCATCGCAAACCAAAGGATGCGGACATGGTGGACTCGATCGGTGCGAAGCCGTCAGTAGCAGGAGATCGCTCCGTCGCGCGCGTCGCCGCCGCGACGCCGACGACGGCCGTGCAGACCCCGGTACAGCCCCAGCCCCAAGCGCAGGCCTCGGTGCGCTCGGACTCGCTGGCGCTGGCCAAGTCGATGGCATCCGCCCCGCCGGTCAATGCGTCGCGCGTCGCCGAGATCAAGAAGGCGATCGCCAGCGGCAATTTCCCGATCCTCCCCGCGACCATCGCCGATCGGCTGATGGCGTTCCGTCTGGACTGGACTTCGAATGACAAGGCGTGATGCCCTGATCCGCGTGATCGACGCGCTGCACGCAGAGATCGCCGCGCTGAAATCGAACGACGTCGCCAGCCTGGAGCGCGCGACCGCGGACAAGCTCGCCGGGATCGAACAGATCGCAACGCTCGGCACCGGGCCGGCGGGCACCGAGATCCGCGAGCTGGCCGACGAGGCCAACCGGCTCAACGAGACCTGCCGGATCTACACCAACTTGATGGCGGCAAATGTCCGCCGCCGCCTGCAAACCCTGACCGGCGACGGCGCCGTTGCCGGGTATCGGCCGGGACTGAGGGCGGCGTACGCGTAAGTCTTACGCCCCTCCCTGGAAGGGAGGGGTTGGGGGTGGGTCGGC
>JAJNQF010000263.1 GCA_021154945.1 Sphingomonas sp. | reverse complement strand
CGGCGACCGCGAAGACCGGCCGCGACGTGCAGATCTTCGTCCTGATCATGATCATCGCCGCCGAAACCGACGAAGAGGCGATGGCGAAGTGGCAGCACTACAACGCCGGCGTAGACGTCGATGCGATAGCGTGGCTGATGGATCAGGGCGCCAAGGACACGCACAACAAGGACACCAACGTCCGCCAGTTGGCTGCTCCCGAAGGCGCAGTAAACATCAACATGGGCACGTTGATCGGCTCGTACGAAAGCGTCGCGCGCATGCTCGACGAGATGGCCGCGGTCCCCAACACCGGCGGCGTGTTGCTGACCTTCGACGATTTTCTCGAGGGCGTGGAGGCATTCGGTCAACGAATACAACCACTTATGAAGAGTCGGGAAGGCGTAGGCACAAGCTGAAGGAACCGCGCGTTGGCCTAACCCTCCCTAACCTTCTTTTGCCCCTCCCTCTCCACGGAGAGCGGGGAAGGCGAGAGTACGGTCAAGCGATCATAACTCAACCACCACCCCGGCGAAGGCCGGGGCCCAGTTGGGAAACAGAGGTAATAGGGGACGGCGCTCCGTTACGACCACCTCTCCACTTGGACCCCGGCCTCCGCCGGGGTGGTGTCGCTCCGGGAACGCTCAGAACCTGTTCCCCCGCGAAGGCGGGGGCCCAGACTGGACTCCCGCCTTCGCGGGAGAACAAACCTCTTGCGAAACGGGGAAGATCAAACCGCCCGAGGCGTCCGCTTGGCCTTCCGGATCCGCGGCTCGGCGATCATGTCCGCGGCCTTCTTGATCTCCTGCCGCAACTCGTCCCGCTTCTCATGGATCGACGCGATCACCGGCCCCATCGCCACCCCGAGATCGACCAGCACCGCCTCCGCCAGTTGCAGCGAACTCTCCAGCGTCTCCGGCACCGCATCGGTAACGCCGGCCCGATACAGTTCCGCCGCATGCGCCGTATCTCGCGCACGCGCCACGATCGGCAGGTCCGGCGCCAACGCCCGCACCCGCCGCGCCAGCCGCACCGTCAGCACCGGGTCGTCCATCGTCAAAATCAACGCCTTGGCGGTATGCAGCTTCAGCCGGTCGACCAGCTCCGCCCGCGCCACGTCGCCGAACAGCACCGGGTGGCCCTGCGCCCGCGCGGCCTCGACCGAGTCGATATCCGCCTCGACCGCGACGTATTTCTGCCCGTGGACCGCGAGCATGTCCGCCACCATCCGGCCGACCCGTCCAAAGCCGATGACGACCGTCCCAGGCCCGTCGTCGTCGATCTCGACATCGCCCGCATCCGCGACCGACCGACTCTCCAACTGCCGCGACACGGTGCGGCCTAGCTTCGCCAGGAGCGGCGTGATCGTCAGCCCGATCGCCGTGACCGTCTGCCAGAACGACGCGGTCGACGGCAAGATCAGCTGCGCCTGTGCGGCCGTCGCGAGCACGATTAGCGTCGTCTCGGACGGGCTCCCCATCAGCAGTCCCGTCTCGGCGGCAACACCCCGGCGGGAATTGGCGACGCGGAGGAACAGGAACGTGACGACAGCCTTGGTCGCGACCACGCCGGTCACTGCGAGCAGCAGCGACGGCCAGTTCTGCGCGATCAGCCGCAGGTCGAGGCTCATGCCGACGGTGATCAGAAACACGCCGAGCGCGAGCCCCTTGAACGGCGCGGTGATGACCTCGACTTCGCTATGATATTCGGTCTCCGCGATCAGCAGGCCCGCCAGCAACGCGCCGACGATCGGCGACAGCCCGGCGGCGGTGGTCGCGACGCTGGCGACGATGACGACCAGCAGCGATGCGGCGAGGAACAGCTCCGGGCTCTTGGTCCGCGCCGCCTGGCCGAACAGCCGCGGCAGGACGAGCCGTCCGCCGATATACATCGCGACCACGGTCAGCCCGCCGCGCAGTGCGACGCCGGCGATGCCTTGCCAGCCGGCATCGCTCGCCGTCGGTGCCAAGGCACCAAGCACGAAGATGATCGGCACGAGCGCCAGATCCTCGAAGAGCAACATCGCGAACGCACCGCGCCCGACCGCGCCGGTCGTGCCGACGAGCGGCAGGACCAGCGCGGTGGACGATAAGGCAAGTGCAAAGCCCAGCCCGATTGCGCCGGCCCATTCCTGGCCGATGAAGTGCAACGCCACGCCGATGATGAGCGCCGAGCCGATCAGCTCGGCGGCGCCGGTGCCGAACACGAGCCGCTTCATCGACCACAAGCGCTTGAACGAGAGTTCGAGGCCGATCGAGAACAGCAGCAGGATTATGCCGAACTCGGCGAACGGCTCGATCGATTCCGGGCTCGATATGGTCAGATAATATAGCCACGGTGCGGCACCGGTCAGGGCGCCCAGACCCGCGGGTCCGACCAGCAGGCCGACCAGGATGAAACCGATGACCGGGCTCACCCGGAAGCGCGCGAACGCGGGAATGACCAGACCTGCCGCGCCGAGAATGACGAGCGCGTCGCTGAAGCCGTGATTGTCGAGCCGTAATGCCATGCGCGCGACCTTAGGGGACGCATGACGGATTTGTCACCCGTGGTGACGTGTCGCCGTGATCGGCACCGAATGGCGATGTATTACCCCTGCGTCATCCTGACGAAAGTCAGGACCCAGGGTTATAGAAAGCCGCGGTTTCGGCTCTGGGTCCTGACTTTCGTCAGGATGACCGAAGATAGAAACCCCGCTCCCTTTTACGGAGAGCGGGGCAATCAGATCAGGCCCAGTTGGCCATCTCGGTCTCGAGGTTCGACCGGACCTGTTCGAAGAACTGCTCGGTCGTCATCCAGGGCTGGTCGGGGCCGATCAGGATCGCGAGATCCTTGGTCATGTGGCCGTCTTCCACCGTCTTCACGCAGACGCGCTCGAGCGTCTCGGCGAACTTCGTGACGTCGGGCGTGTCGTCGAACTTGCCGCGATACTTCAGGCCGCCAGTCCATGCGAAGATCGACGCGATCGGGTTGGTCGAGGTCGCCTTGCCCTGCTCGTGCATGCGGAAGTGGCGCGTGACGGTGCCGTGCGCCGCCTCGGCCTCGACGGTCTTGCCGTCCGGAGTCAGCAGGATCGAGGTCATCAGGCCGAGCGACCCGAAGCCCTGTGCGACCTGGTCCGACTGGACGTCGCCGTCATAGTTCTTGCAGGCCCAGACGAACTCGCCGTTCCACTTGAGCGCCGATGCGACCATGTCGTCGATCAGGCGATGCTCGTAGACGATGCCGGCTTCCTTGAACTTGTCCTTGAACTCGGCCTCGAACACCTCGGCGAACAGATCCTTGAAGCGGCCGTCATAGGCCTTGAGGATGGTGTTCTTGGTCGACAGATACACAGGCCACTTCAGGTTGAGACCGTAATGCATCGATGCGCGCGCGAAATCGCGGATCGAATCGTCGAGATTGTACATCGCCATCGCGACGCCCGCCGACGGGAACTGGAACACCTCGCGCTCGATGACCGTGCCGTCGTCGCCTTCGAAGACGAGGCGCAGCTTGCCGGGGCCGGGGACCAGATAGTCGGTCGCGCGGTACTGATCGCCGAATGCGTGACGGCCGACGACGATCGGGTGCGTCCAGCCCGGGATCAGGCGGGGGACGTTCTTGATCACGATCGGTTCGCGGAAGATCGTCCCGCCGAGAATGTTGCGGATCGTGCCGTTCGGCGACTTCCACATCTTCTTCAGGCCGAATTCGGTCACGCGCTGCTCGTCGGGCGTGATCGTCGCGCACTTGACCGCGACGCCGTGCTTCTGCGTGGCGAGCGCGCTGTCGATCGTGACCTGGTCGTCGGTCGCATCGCGATGCTCGACGCCGAGGTCGTAATAATCGAGCTCGATATCGAGATACGGCTTGATCAAGCGCTCACGGATCCATTCCCAGATGATCCGCGTCATCTCGTCGCCATCGATCTCCACGATCGGATTCTTAACCTTGATCTTCGCCATATCCGGGTCCTTCGGGGGAGGGGTTTGGGGAGCGTCTAGGGGACCGCGCCGTCACGATCAACCACCGGCCAACCGTTGGTGCGGCAAGGAAAAGCCGGTTCATCGTTGTATCGCACGTCCGGCACGGATAGACCCGCCGGTTATGGCATCGCTCGACAAGCCGCCCGTCACGACCTCCACGGTCAAATGGCGATTTCCCGCAGTCCACCCGGAGGGCCACAAATACGTCGCGATCGCGACGGGCATCACGCTGCTGCTGACGATCGTTAGCCACGTGCTGTTCTGGCCGATGGTCGGCGTCGTGATCTGGGTCGCGACCTTCTTCCGTGATCCGATCCGCACGACCCCTCAGGGTGAGGGCCTGATCGTTGCCCCCGCCGACGGCCTGATCACGATGATCCAGCGCGTCCCCATCCCGCGTGAACTCGCTGGCGACAACGGCCTCGGCGATGCGCCGCTAGTCCGCGTGTCGATCTTCATGTCGGTGTTCGACGTGCATATCAATCGCACACCGATCGCCGGGACTATCCGCCAAGTCGTTTATATTTCTGGTAAGTTTCTCAACGCCGATCTCGACAAGGCCAGCGACGAGAACGAGCGTCAGCATTTCGTGGTCGAGGACCGTCATGGCATGCGGATTGGCTTTACGCAGATTGCAGGCCTCGTCGCGCGTCGTATTCTTGGTTTCGTGAAGGCCGGCGACATGGTCGCGGCGGGCCAGCGCATCGGGCTGATCCGGTTCGGCAGCCGCGTCGACGTGTATCTGCCCGATCATGTCGTACCGCAGGTCTGCCTCGGCCAGCGCAGCATTGCAGGCGAGACCGTGCTTGGTCGCGTCGGTGGTGTTCCGGTCGGTGGTGTCGCGCAATGATCGGTCGCGACGAGATCGATGACGGTTCGACGGACGCGCGTGGTCGTGGAAAGTTCGGTCGCACCCGCCGGGCGCCGCGCGGCCTTCCGCTACGTGCCGTCGCGCCCAACGCGGTTACGGCGCTGGCATTGTGCTCCGGCCTGAGCGGCGTGCGATTTGCGATCGGCGGCGAGTGGCAAAGCGCCGTCGCGATGATCATGGTCGCGGGCGTACTCGACGGCCTCGACGGCCGGATCGCCCGCATGCTGCACGGTGAGAGCCGGTTCGGCGCGGAGCTGGACTCATTATCCGACGCGATCTCGTTCGGCGTCGCGCCTGCGTTGATCGTTTATCTCTGGTCGCTGGCCGCGCTGCCCCGCGTCGGCTGGATTTGCTCGCTGATCTTCGCGGTATTCTGTGCGCTACGTCTCGCACGCTTCAACGCTAAGATCGACGAGAGCCATCAGCCGCACAAATCGGCCGGTTTCCTCACCGGGGTACCGGCTCCAGCGGGCGCGGGCTTGGCACTTATGCCGATGTTCTTCTGGTTCTGGACCGACGAGTCGAAATTTGCGTCGCCTTATTTCGTCGCGCCGTGGGTCGCGTTCGTTGCGCTTCTGATGGTGTCAAGCATCGCCACTTATTCGTGGAGTTCGGTCAAACTCCGGAGTAACATCCGGTTCGAGGCCATCGCGCTCGTCGTATTGCTCGGCGCCGCGATCGTGAGCGCACCTTGGCATACGCTCAGCATCATCTGCGTACTGTACCTGATATCGATGCCGTTCAGCATCGCAAGCTATGCCAAGATCAGGCGGCAGCGTTCCAGCGGCGGGCGGGTGCCGGAGCCGTCGTCGACGCCCAGCGCCTGACCGCGATCCGGCGCTCCGCCACGGCCAGCGTGCGGAGCGGTTGGAACGCGGGTTCGACGTTACCCATGGCAAGCCGTACGATGCGGTCCCATTGCGGCGCGATCGACGAGACGATCATCATACCAGCGACCGCGAACGCACCAGCAAAAACCATGAAGCTCAGAACCAACATCACGTCCGCCTTCCTATGAGTTGCGAACAAATTATGAATGTCCGCAAACACTTGGTCAGAAACATCGTTCCGTTCGTCGCATTTTGAATCCGGCCATACCGGTTCGAATCAGCGGCGAGTCGAACATCTGTTCCCCTCTGAGCCCTTTATGTTCTCATTGCGTTCCGTGAGTCAAGCGTGGCGTTCGGCATTGCGTTTCACCGCGCACCCGGCTAAGGGCCGCGCCTCAAACCCCGCATGGGAGGCATCATAGCCCGGTGCGTCACGGTCATTCGGCCACGACGTCATCCGCTTCCCAGAGGCACAACCGGAAGGATATATCCCTATGGCGGCACCCGTCGTCTCCATGCAGCAGCTCATCGAAACGGGCGCGCATTTCGGCCACCAGACTCATCGGTGGAACCCCAAGATGAAGCCTTACATCTTCGGTGATCGTAACGGCGTCCACATCCTCGACCTTTCGCAGACCGTGCCGCTGTTCGCACGCGCGCTCGAATTCGTCTCGTCGGCTGTTGCCGGCGGCGGCAAGGTCCTGTTCGTCGGCACCAAGCGCCAGGCGCAGGAGCCCGTCGCAGACGCAGCGCGTCGTTCGGGCCAGCACTTCGTCAACCATCGCTGGTTGGGCGGCATGCTCACCAACTGGAAGACCATCTCGGGTTCGATCAAGCGTCTCAAGACGCTCGAGGAAATGCTGTCGGGCGACACCGTCGGCCTGACCAAGAAGGAAGTCCTTCAGCTCACCCGCGAGAAGGACAAGCTCGAGCTTTCGCTCGGCGGCATCCGCGACATGGGCGGCATTCCCGACGTGATGTTCGTGATCGACGCGAACAAGGAAGAGCTGGCGATCAAGGAAGCGAACACGCTGGGTATTCCCGTCGTCGCGATCCTCGATTCGAACGTGTCGCCGGACGGCATCGCCTTCCCGGTTCCCGCGAACGACGACGCAGCCCGCGCTATCCGCCTGTACTGCGAGGCGATCGCGATCGCCGCGACGCGCGGTGGCCAGGAGCAGCAGCGCCGCACCGGTGCCGACGTCGGCGCGATGGTCGAGCCGCCGAAGGAAGAGGCACTGAGCGCAGAGCCGACCGTCGAAGCTACGGCTGACACGGCGCAGGCGACCGCGAATGCCGATACCGCTGCAGAATTCGCAGCCGAGGGTGAGCGCCAGATCGACGCATAAGCGTCGTCGCCGAACCGTCATGCGGGCGGGGTAGGGCGAAAGCTCTGCCTCGCCCGCAACCATATTCAGACCTAAAAAGGATTAGAGACATGGCCGATATCACGGCAGCGATGGTCAAGGATCTGCGCGAGAAGAGCGGCGCGGGCATGATGGATTGCAAGAAGGCGCTGAGCGAGAACGCCGGCGACATGGAGCAGGCAATGGATTGGCTGCGCACCAAGGGGCTCGCAGCCGCCGCCAAGAAGTCCAGCCGTACCGCGGCCGAGGGCCTGGTCGGCGTCGCCGTGTCGGGCACCAAGGGTGCAGCGGTCGAAGTCAACTCCGAGACCGATTTCGTCGCCAAGAACGACCAGTTCCAGTCGTTCGTCCGTGACGTCACGCAGATCGCTCTGGCGACGGGCGGCGACATCGAGTCGCTGAAGTCGCAGGCGATGCCATCGGGCAAGACCGTCGAGGAAGTCCTGACGAACAACGTCGCGACGATCGGCGAGAATCAGTCGCTGCGCCGCTCGCGCACGCTGGAAGT
The DNA here is from genome assembly GCA_021154945.1 of Sphingomonas sp. Taxonomy (GTDB): domain Bacteria; phylum Pseudomonadota; class Alphaproteobacteria; order Sphingomonadales; family Sphingomonadaceae; genus Sphingomonas. The sequence continues at coordinate 1,724 of JAJNQF010000263.1, read as the reverse complement.
CAGCAAGGGTGCGGTCGTGCCCTACATCCACAACCAGGCGGCACCCGGCCTCGGCAAGATCGGCGTTCTCGTCGCGCTTGAGTCGGAGGCTTCGGATGAGGTTCTCCAGGCGCTCGGCAAGCAGCTTGCGATGCACATCGCAGCGGCGTTCCCGAAGGCGCTGAACGAAGCCGACCTCGACGAGTCCGAGATCGAGCGCGAGCGCGCGATCGCGACCGAGAAGGCCGCCGAATCGGGCAAACCTGCCGACATCATCGCCAAGATGGTCGAGGGCGGCATCGCCAAGTACCGCAAGGAGCATGCTCTGGTCAGCCAGCTGTTCGTGATGGACGGCAAGACCAAGATCTCCGACGTCGTCGCCAAGGCCGGCAAGGATGCCGGCGCCGAGATCAAGCTGGTGGACTATGTCCGCTTCCAGCTGGGTGAGGGCATCGAGAAGGAGCAGTCCGACTTCGCAGCCGAGGTTGCTGCTGCTTCGGGCGTGCCACAGGCGTAAGCCGACCTTCTCCTTCTCCTTCTCCCCTCCGGGGAGAGGGAAGGGGCCCGCGGCCACTTGGCCGTGGGAAGGGTGAGGGGAGTGGTCGGGTCTCGAACCTCACCGCCCCTCATCCGGCCCTGCCGGGCCACCTTCTCCCCGCGGGGGAGAAGGACCAACTACCCTCTGCCATCGGGGAGAGGGGCTAGCTTGCGCAGCAAGCGCGGGGTGAGGGCAGGGGGGTGAACCTTTCCGTCACCCTCCCTTCCCCAGCACGCAAGCGCAGGCCCCCGTGTCCCGCCATGACAGGGAACTGGCTGCCCTACTTCGCCGAGACGACGGAATAGCCCGGCGGGACCGGGTTGTGTGGCAATCGCCCCCCGCCTAAGGTCCGCGCCGCCCCGCCAATCACATTTCGAGATTTATGACGCCTCCGCGCTACAACCGTATCCTGCTGAAACTGTCGGGCGAAGTCCTGATGGGACCGTCGGGCCTGTCGATCGATCCGACCGTCACCGCCCGCGTCGCGCAGGAAATTGCCGACATCAAGGCCAAAGGCTATGAGATTTGCATCGTCGTCGGTGGCGGCAACATCTTCCGCGGCATGGCGGGCGCAGCACGCGGCATGGACCGGGCGACCGGCGATTACATGGGCATGCTCGCGACCGTCATGAATGCGCTCGCCGTGCAGAACGCGCTCGAGCAGATCGGCGTCGACACCCGCGTCCAGTCGGCGATCCCGATGGCGTCGGTCTGCGAACCGTTCATCCGCCGCCGCGCCGAGCGTCACCTCGAAAAGGGTCGCGTCGTGATCTTCGCGGCAGGCGTCGGCAGCCCCTATTTCACCACCGATTCGGGCGCCGCGCTGCGTGCTGCCGAGATGAAGTGCGACGCTTTGTTCAAGGGTACTTCGGTCGACGGCGTCTACAACGCCGACCCGAAGACGCACCCCGACGCGGTGCGCTACGAGACGGTATCGTACAGCCGCGTGCTGTCCGACGACCTCAAGGTCATGGACGCGAGCGCGATCGCGCTGTGCCGCGACAACAATATCCCGATCGTCGTCTTCAACATCCGCGAACCCGGCAATCTCGCCGCGGTGTTGGCGGGTGATGGCGTGTCGACGATCGTCCAGAACGAGCAGGAGCTTTAAGATGGCCGCATATGACAAGACCGACCTCGAGCGCCGCATGGCGGGTGCCGTCGAAGCGCTGAAGAGCGATCTCGCCGGCCTGCGCACGGGCCGCGC
>JAJNQF010000258.1 GCA_021154945.1 Sphingomonas sp. | reverse complement strand
TTGAGCTGGAAATCCTCGATCTGCGCGCGCGTGACGACGCTGATCGACTGCGGCGTCTCCCGGAGCGTCAGGTTTAGCCGCGTCGCGGTCGTCTGCCCGGGGATCGTGTAATCGCTGCTGCCCTCGGTCCGTGCGCCGGTGACGACGATCTCTTCAGTCGATTGGCCCGCCTGGAGTAGGGGCTCGGTCCCGACATCGGGCTTGTTGACGGGCTCGGCATCGAGAGTGGCCGCGGTCATCAGAACGGCGAGCAAGGCAGTCATTCGTTTCCCCCAGGTAGCGCTTGCGGACTATTGGAACGTATGAAAACCTAATGCAAGTCGTTATCAATAAGATTGCGCGGTTTGCTTGATGGCGGTGCGCGTCGATCATGCGGCCGCTTTCGACGCGTTTCGTGCTCGCGCCATCCAAGCGATCATACCGGTTGCCGGCGATCTCCCCCGATAGAACCAGGGCCGTGTCACGCCGGTGAAACGTATCTGGCATAGCGACTGGCGGTGAACTCGTGGTCCCCGTCGTCGAAACTCCTCCCCGCCAAGCTACCGGCCAAGCGCCCGACCAAGCTGCTGACGATCATGCCGGGCATCGCCGCGTTCTGCGTGTATTTTGCGATGTACGGGTTTCGCAAGCCAATCGCCGCGGCGGGGTTCGATGGCGTACCCGCCGTGTTCGCCGGGCTCGACTACAAGACGGCGCTGATCCTGTCGCAGGCGGTCGGCTATGCGCTGTCCAAGATGATCGGCGTGCATGTCGTATCGGTTCATCGGCCGGAGCATCGCACGCGCCTGATTCTGTCGCTGATCGGCGCGGCGTGGGCGGCGTTGTTGCTGCTGGCGCTTTTGCCCGCCCGGTTTGGCCCGCTGGCGATGCTGCTGAACGGGTTGCCGCTCGGGATGATCTGGGGGCTGGTGTTCAGCTATCTGGAGGGGCGGCGCAACTCGGAGGTGCTGGCGTCGATCCTGACCGCAAGCTTCATCCTGTCGTCGGGCGCGACGCGATCGGTCGGGAGCCTGTTGCTGGTGCACGGCGTCGGCGCGTTCTGGATGCCGGCACTGACCGGGCTGATCTTCACGCCGCTGCTGCTGGCCGGCATGGCGGCGCTTGCCCGATCCCCACCGCCGGACGTCGCGGACTCGAAGGCGAGAGGCGTTCGCGGTCCGATGGATGCGACGGCACGGCGCGCCTATCTGAAGCGGCATTGGGTGCCGGTGACCGCTTTGGTTGCGGGCTACACGATGCTGGCGGCACTTCGCGACCTGCGCGACAATTTCGCGCCCGAACTGTGGATCGCGCTCGATCACCCGGCGACGCCTGCGCTGTACGTGGCGACGGAGGTGCCCGTGGCGGTGATCGTGCTGCTCGGCCTGGCGATGCTGGGGCTGGTGCGCGACAACCGGTATGCGGTGGTCACGATCCACGGCGTCATCATGGCGGGCGCCGTGATCCTTGGCGGATCGATGCTGGCGTTGCGCGCAGGGGCGATCGGGCCGGTGACCGGCATGATCCTGACCGGCGTCGGTATCTACCTCGCTTATGCCCCGTTCAGCGCGATCCTATTCGACCGCATCATGGCCGCGAGTCCGTCGCCTGGCACCGCGGGATTCCTGATCTATCTGGCGGACGCGTTCGGCTATTCGGGCAGCATCGGTCTGTTGCTCATGCGGAGCACGACCGCGCCCGGGCGGGACTGGCTCGGGCTGTTCCTCGATGCCGGCGTGCTGACCGGCGCCGCGTTGCTGGTGCTGACCTTTGTCTCGGCATTCTGGTTCGTTCGCCATCCGCCGCTGCGGTGAGGGCGCTCAGACGGTGTGGAGCCGGACGCCAGCGCGGGTGGCGGCATCGGCGATCACCGGCGGCGCGGGCAGGTCGGTGACGAGGTCGTGGACCTGCGCGAAGTCGGCGACATGGACGGTGCCGGCGCGGTCGAACTTTTCCGCGTCGGCGACGACGATCACCCGGCGCGCGCCATCGAGCAGCGCGCGTTTGTAGGCGGCCTCGTCGGGTTCGAAATCCATGAAGCCGCGCTTGGCCTCGATCGCGCCCATCGACAGGATCGTCGCGTCGGGCGAGAAGCCGCGCGAATACCGGATCGCCTCCGCGTCGAACGTCGCGCGGTAATCGACGTTGACCGCGCCGCCGGCCAGGAAGACGCGGATCCCGTCGCGACCGAGCATGTCGCCCGCCACCTCCAGGTTGTTCGTGACGATCGTCAGTCGTCGCCGATCGGCGAGCGCGCGTGCGACCCAGCACGAGGTGGTGCCCGAATCGACCAGCACGGTCATCCCGTCCTCGATCAGCGTTGCGGCACGGCGCGCGATCGCCTGCTTTGCATCCGCCTGGGCCTGCATCCGCAGCCGGTACGGCGCCTCCAGCCGATTGTCGGGAAGCTTGACCCCGCCATGCACCTTGTACGCGCGACCGCTCGCCTCGAGTTGGCGCACGTCGCGCCGGATCGTCTCGTCCGACACTGCGAAGTGATCGGCGAGCATCGTGATCGAACACGATCCTCGCGCTTCGAGCAACGCGACCAGACTGGCGATACGATCCGACTGCGTCACTGAGGCTTCTCCTGTCACGCCTGTTTCTCCGCATCTCCCGTCCTGCACAAGCCACAAAATACCAACCATATCCACATAATGTCACAGCCATGTCACACCGCGCTTGCAAGGGCATCGGTACGGGATGCCCGGCGAAATTCGGACCGCGGCAGGGGAAGACGACATGACCAAGTGGATGATGGGGGCTGCGATCCTCGCGATCGTGGCATCGACGAACGCACATGCGCAGACGACGGAAACGCCGGCCCCGATGCCGGACGCGGCACCGACCACCGTGCCGACCACCGTGCCGGCCGCGGCGCAGACAGGCGACGCGGAACAGCCGCGCAGCGACGAGATCGTCGTGACGGGGCAATCCACGGCATTTGCGAACACCCGCGTGACTGCGCCGATGATCGAGCGGCAGTCCGCGTTGTCCAGCGTCAACGACGTCATCAACGAACTGCCCGGCGTGTTCGTGGGCGAGGGCGATGCGTTCGGCTCGTCCGACTGGGCGACCTCGATCAGCATCCGCGGCTTCAACAGCGGCGGCGGCGGTGGCCAGCAGATCGGCTCGACGATCGACGGCCTGCCGAACGGCGGGTCGGGCTATGGCGGCGGATCGCGCGCCAACCGGTATATCGACGTGCTCGACCTGAAGACCGTCAACGTGTCGCAGGGCACCGCCGACATCTCGTCGCGCTCGAACGAGGCGCTCGGCGCGACGCTGGATTACGTGACCTCCGATCCGACCGCGGACAGCCGATTGCGCTTCACGGCGGCGGGCGGCGACTTCGGGGCGCGCAAATTCTATGTGCGCGGCGATACCGGCACCATCGCACCGAATACGACCGCCTATGTCAGCGCGTCGACCTCGCGCGTCCGCGACTGGATCGGCGGATCGGGCAAGACCAGCCGTGACCATTTGGACGCTAAGGTGCTCAGTCGTGTCGGTACGGTCGATCTGACCGGCTTCGTCTCGTACGACGATGCCGACGAGTCCGAGTTCGGATCGGTATCGCCCGCGCAGTTCGCGAACGATCCGAACCACGATGCCTATACCGACATTTGGACAGGCTTGCCGTATGTCGACCAGGCCTATCGCTCGACGTCGCGCGCGCTGCGGAAGAACCTGTTCGGGTACCTGAAGGCGCGTACCGAGGTCGGCGAAGTGAAGCTGCAGGTGGCGGGCTATTACCACCGGATGCGCGGCCGCGGCGATTTCGCGCCGCCGTACCTGGTCGATGTCCGCAACGACGGCAGCGGCAATCCCGAAAGCGAATTTGTCGGCGGCCCGACCGTGCGCGGCAGCGACGCGCTCGGCCAAATCTACTTCGTCACGCCCGCCGGTGCGGCCGCGACCATGACCGCCGGCTGCGTCGGCACCAGCGGCGTACCCGCGGATTATTCGCCTGCCTGCTACGCGTCCGACGCGACGCCGGTCATGTCGTACCGCCACACCCACTACAAGAACGACCGTATGGGCGTCACGAGCGACGTCGATTGGCAGCATGACTTCGGCGTGGTCCAGAACCAGTTCCGCGCCGGATTCTGGTTCGAGCATAGCCGCGCCAACCAACTTCGCGACTGGCACAAGATCACCAACGCGCGGGTCGGTCCGGCGTTCGACGGCACGCCCTATTACGTGCAGTTCAGCACCGACTATGGGCTCGACGAGGTGATGTATTATGCCGAGGACGCGGTGACCTATGGTCCGGTCACCGCACGCCTCGGCGTCAAGCAGTTCTTCCTCGACCAGAGCCGCACCGAACTGCTCGGGAATTTGAGCGCGACGTCGATCCAGTCGCATTCCGATCCGCTGATCAACGCCGGCCTGACCTATGCGACGCCGCTCCAGGGCCTGGAGATGTTCGCCGGCTATTCGCAGAACTTTGCGGCGATCGGCAACGGCCCGCTCGGCCAGCCGCCCGAGACGATCCGCAACCTGCGGCCGGAAACCGCCAACAACATCGAGATCGGCGCACGCTACAATACCGGCCGCGTCCAGGCATCGCTGACCGGCTACGACATCAAGTTCAAGAACCAGATCGTCTCGATCTCGTCGAACCTCGTCACCGGGATCGACTATCTGGAACAGCAGGACAGCGTCTATCTGAACGTCGGCGGGGTGAAGAGCCGCGGCATCGAGGCGGCGCTCGCCTACCGCGTGCTGCCGCCGCTGACCTTGTCGGGCAGCTTCACCTACAACCACGCGACGTATATCGGCACCGGCGACGCCGCACAGGATGCCGACGTCGGCGTGACGCCCGGCCAGCAGGTGATCAATTCGCCGCGGACCATGTGGGTGGTCTCGGCGGACTATAAGAAGTCGTTCTTCAAGGCCGGCATCGCCACCAAGTTCGTCGGCGACCGCAACATCGATACGCAGGGCAAGGCGCAGGCCGGCAGCTTCACGCTGGTGAGCGGCTATGTCGGCGCCGATCTGGAGGCGGTGAGCGAGCAACTGAAGGGGGTGTCGTTCACGGTGCAGGCGACCAACCTGACCGACGAACGCTATCTGTCGAGCGCCGATGGCGGCTCTGCATTTCTCGGCACGCCGCGGACCGTGACCGCGTCGCTGTCGCTCGACTTCTGATCCGAAAAGGGGTCGCTCGACTTCTGATCCGAAATGGGCATGGTCCGCGTGCGTTTGCGGACCATGTTCTTCACCTGTGGGTTGCCCGATGACTGATGTCTCTCGCCGTACGCTACTCGGTGCCGGCCTTACCGGGGCGGCGCTGTCCGCGTTTCCCGCGGCGATCGCGCGGGCGGCGGCGATCGCGCCCGACGTGAAGACGGGGTCGATCATGGATGTCGAGCACGTCGTCATCCTGATGCAGGAAAATCGCGGCTTCGATCATTATTTCGGGTCGCTCCGCGGTGTTCGCGGGTTCGCCGATCGCTTGCCGATCCCCGTTCCCGCGGAGTCCGATGCGACGAAGCCGGCACCGGTCTGGTATCAGCGCGACCGGACGGCCCCGGGCGGCGCGCGCACCGTGTCGCCGTTCCATCTTGCGACGCGCACGAATTTCGACCTGATGCGGATGGAGGGCACGCCGCACAGCTGGCCCGATGCGCAGCGCGGCTGGGACGAGGGGCGGATGGCGCACTGGCCCGAGGCGAAGAGCCAGCGCGCGATGGGCTATTACCGGCGCGAGGACATCCCGTTCCAGTTCGCGCTCGCCGAGGCGTTCACGGTCTGCGACGCGTATCATTGCTCGGTCCAGACCGGCACCAACACCAACCGGCTGTTCCTGTGGAGCGGGACCAACGATCCCGGCGGCACCAAGGGCGGTCCGGCGATCGGCAATTCGCACGACAGCTTCGCCGAGGATGGCGGCAACCCCGAACCGTACCGCTGGACGACGGTGGTCGAGCGATTGCAGGCGAAGGGCGTCGACTGGCGCATCTACCAGGACATGGCGGACAATTTCACCGACAACCCGCTGGTCGGGTTCGCCGCGTTTCGCGACGCGCACCGGGGTGGCGGGGACTCGGCATTGCGCGAGCGCGCGTTGACGACGCGCGGGCTCGACGTATTGCGCGCCGACGTGCTCGCCGGGCGACTGCCACAAGTGTCGTACGTGATCGCCACGGCGAAGGGCTCCGAGCATCCCGGCCCCTCGAGC